>JBEPWN010000336.1:0-3801 GCA_041642395.1 Marinilabilia sp.
AAACCGGGAGCCCCGAAGTATCGGGGTTTCAATCCGGTCGCCGCCGACCTTTAAAAAAGTCCCGATCTGATAATTTCAGATCGGGACTTTTTCTTTTATAATAGGTGAGAAAATTGGTTTATTGTTGTTTTGAATCAATATACATCCTTTTCATCTTGCCGTTTTTGTTAAATAAGGATAAGCTCAATCTTTTTATTTTTCATGAGCCAGGTTCACCTTAAATAGGGTTGATTAACTATGTTCCGGAGTTTTAAAAAAATGTTTAGCTTTGCATTCCTTTAACTATATGATATTTTTCAATCAACCCGGTTATGAAATTACTGCAATTTTTTAATATCTATTTTTTTTTATTCTTTTTGTGTCCTTCATTATTGCTGGCTTCTTCCGGCAGCGAAATAAGAGAAGATCTGGATGAGATTGAGATTAAAATCAAAAATCTCCTGCCGGATTCTCTGCATAAGGTTGATTCACTTGCTTGTTTTCTAATTGATAGTTCTTCTGAATTTGATGATTCAATCAGGGCTATGGGATGGTATTACCGGGCTGAAGCTGCTTATTATTCAGGACGTTTTAATTGTTCAGGCGATTACTATCAGCGGAGCATTGAATTACTTGATAGTATTGATAGTCATATTAAAAAGAAAGCCATTATTTATAATAACCTGGGATTGACCAGGTATTTTAAAGAGCGCTACAACGAAGCCCTTGACGCTTTTCTTCTGTCAGCAGGCCTGGAGAGGCAAATTGGTAACATGTTTGGTTTTGCACAATGTCTTCACAATATTGCTTTAGTTCATGATAAAGCAGGAAGAGCAAAGAGTGCGGTCACTTATTTTGATCATGCACTGGATCTGTTTTTTAAAATGGATTCCATGGCTGCGGGCGCTGCTGTTTGTAATGATTATGCCATTCATCTTAGTGGAATGAATAAAAATGAAGCTGCTATTGAAAAATACTCGAAGGCTTTGGATGTTTACGATCACTTGGGAGACCTTGAGGGCATGGCGAAAGTTAAATGCAATATTGGAGCACTTTATTTATATGAAAAGAAATATAACATTTCTTCTTCCTACCTGGAAGAAGCACTTGATTATTTCAGTGATAACAAAGAAACTCCTTATTTGATTAATATTTACAGTCTTTTTGGTGATTTGTATTATGAAAAGGGAAGAACCGCTTTATCTGTGGTTTTTTACGAAAGGGCTGAACGAGCTGCTAAGCGGATGGGGCAAAATAATTTAAGACATAAGAATTTATACTCGCTTTTTAAGGCTTTAAAGGCAGAAAAGGAATATAAGACTGCCATTAAAGTTCTGGAAGCCTATTCTGAGCTTAAGGATTCTTTAATTATTGCCAACAAAGCATATATTGAAAGTACCCGTGATAATGAAATAGAGAGTGATCTGATGGAGAAGGAGCTCAATATTGTCAAAGCTCAAATCAGGGAAAAGAATCTGGTTTTGATAATTCTGGCATTATTGTTTGCGTTGGGGGCAGGAGGCTGGTTTCTTTATGATAGAAATAAATACATAAAAAACGAAAAGGAAAAGCAGTATTTACAGCAAAAGATACTGCGAATGAAAATGAATCCGCATTTTATATTCAATGCATTATCGTCCGTTCAGAGTTATATTTTGGATAAAAATAAAGATGAAGCACTGGATTATTTGAGTGATATTGCTTTGCTGATGCGTCAAATATTTGATATTTCCGACACTGAGCTTATTTCATTGGAAGAAGAACTTGATTTACAGGACAAGTATCTGAAAGTAGAGTGCCGGCGTTACTACCAAACGATCAATTGCGGTGTTAAATCGCATCTTGTTTCGGGGTCTAAGTTTCTTATGGTCCCACCTTTGTTGATCAGACCAATTATCGACGAAATTTTTGCCAGCGGTAAATTGAGGAATTGTCAATGCCCTGGAGTTATTATTTCTTATGAGCAAAAAGGCAATGAACTTGAAATTTCGCTTGAAAATAAAGGAACTATTCTTATTAATGATCCGTCTAAGGAGGCGTTTGGTGTAATTGAAGAACGACTAAAGTCACTTCAAAAATCTTATGGCTCGGGAAGATCCTATATTGAGCTGGTGGATATTTTCAATGATGGTGTCATAATCGGAAAAAGGATCAGGTTATGGCTGCCATTGATCAATAATAATTAATATTAAATTATTTTCTTCCAAAGTCCGCTGGTATTTCCCCCCAGCTTTTGGTATCCCATTTTAATACCAGTTGATCATACGTGTTCTTTTTGAGCCATTCCTCAGCCCTGTCAATAAGCCGGAACAAAGGTTCCGTATTTTGTTCTCTGGGTAATTTTGTGACACACTTCTTCTTTTTCACCCATCCCATCGCAATGGTTGAATCTGTATATATGGGGATGTTTAAGTTGCGTCGTTTCAATTCAGCCAGCCCATGAACAATTGCCAGAAATTCACCAATATTATTGGTTCCCAGCTGAAATTCGGCATGAAACCATTCCGATTTGGTAGAAACATAAACAGCTCTGTATTCCATCGGACCTGGATTGCCGGCGCAGGCTGCATCTACCGCCAGACTGTTTTGTATGGGGGAATAGTTAGGATTCACAGTATTCTTTTTCTTTTTAACACCTCCTTTATTTCCCTGGATGTTAATAATTTCTGACCAAGGTGTTTCGAAGGCTTTTTGTGCCTCCTCCAGTGTTTTGTAAGATTTATACCGTGCTCCTTTGTATCCTTTTGTGCGTTGCAGACATTCTTCCCAATTATCAACTATGCCGGTTTTATGTCCCAGCCAGATAACGTAATATTTTTTTGATGCCATTTTGGGAGTCTGTGTATGATAATTATACTTTTAATTTTGCTTATGCTGCCCCCTGAACAATATTCGCAACATTGTTTGTGAATAGTTTTATGGCCATCGCCATTATTATAATGCCGAAGAATTTCTTTAGAATATAAATGCCGCCTTGTCCGATTAATCTTTCTACCTGTGGTGTAAGACGAAGTACGATATAAACAACGACAATATTCAGAAACAATGCGATTATAATATTGATGGTAGCATATTCTGCCCTAAAGGCAAGGAGTGTGGTAAAAGAACCAGCCCCCGCTATCAGGGGAAAGGCTATTGGAACGATAGAGGCTCCGGTTGGAGAATCATGTTTGAAAAGTGTAACCCCCAGGATCATTTCAAAGGCGATCATAAACAGAATAAAAGATCCTGCAATGGCAAATGAAGAAATGTCCACACCAAACAGACCAAGCAATGCTTTTCCCACAAAAAGAAACGTGATGAGAATCGTAAAGGAGACAAATGATGCCTGTATTGCATTTATCTTGTTTCCTTTATCTCTTAAATCAATGATAATGGGTATGGAACCCAATATGTCTATTACGGCAAACAGCACAATGAATGCGGAAATAATTTCGAGAAAATTGAATTCCATTAGTTGCATAATATTTTATTTTATGCAAATGTATTAATAATTTGCCGGTCCGGGCAATAATAAAAATCATGTTCCCGAATCCTGATTTGTCATTTCAGTATATATCTGTGATGGTCCTTTTTTCTCTACAATATGCAGAATATAGCGGATGTCAACATTGATGCATCTTTGAAAGCTCTCGGAATAGGCAAGATCTGATGCCATGCCTTCCCAGTTTCCGTCAAATGCTAGTCCAACAATGTCACCCTTGTGGTTCAATACCGGACTGCCACTGCTGCCTCCGGTAATGTCATTGTCGGTGATAAAGCATATCGGATATGGTTTGGAAACCTCTGCATCCCGGGCCAAATAATTTTTGAACAATTGAT
>JBEPWN010000337.1:0-3796 GCA_041642395.1 Marinilabilia sp.
ATAAATCATCATCACTACCCATTCATTTCACGGGAAGTGTAGCATTCTATTTTAAAGACATTTTGACAAAAACCATTCACAAACATAATCTCAAAATGGGAATAATAGTCAAGGACCCTATGCCAGGCCTGATTGAATATCACAAAAATCAATAATCCCGTTTTGTTCAGAAGATCCGGAAATTTTTTTTTGGTGTAACGTATCAAAGAAACTGAAATCAAAATCAGAGGCTTTATTAAAAAATATAAAGCGAGCAAAACCTCAAACAAATGTCAGATAAAAACTCAACTAAATTCACCTTGAGCATCACTGAATCTCCTTCCAAATTTCTAAATCTTGAAAAAATGGAAGTTGCAGATCTGATCAAAAGCATTAATGAAGAAGATGCAAAAGTTCATAAAGCGATAAAAGAGGCACTTCCACAAATAGAGAAATTAATTGTCCGTCTGGTGGAAAGAATGAAAAAGGGAGGCCGATTGTTTTATCTGGGTGCAGGAACAAGTGGCCGTTTGGGAGTCCTTGATGCTTCTGAACTGCCTCCTACCTTCGGCGTTCCCGACACGCTTGTAATTGGTCTGATTGCAGGAGGGGATGTTGCACTGCGAAAAGCAGTGGAAAATGCAGAAGATGACCCAAATATGGCATGGGATGAACTAAAATCCTATAACATCAACAAAATGGATACTGTCATCGGAATTGCAGCATCAGGAACAACCCCTTATGTAATTGGTGGCATTCAAAAAGCCCGTGAAAATGATATCCTTACCGGTTGCATCACATGTAACCCCGGTTCAGAAATAGCACAGGCAGCTGAATTTCCCATTGAAGCAATTGTTGGTCCGGAATTCATTACCGGAAGCACACGACTAAAAGCCGGAACTGCTCAAAAAATGATTCTCAACATGATTACCACCACATTAATGATCAAGATGGGAAAAGTGAAAGGTAACAGAATGGTAAACATGCAGTTAACAAACAAAAAACTCATCATCAGGGGCACCCGCATGCTTATGGATGAGTTAAACCTGGACAAAGAAACAGCCAGGGATTTACTTCTGCGATACGGCTCTGTAAAAAAAGCCATTGAAGGATATCAGAAAAATGTTACAAAATAAGAAAACCAAAAAACATACAAAGATTTAAGCCCCTGTCATATTCTTTGGATCAATATTGGTGTTCACAAATGCGGTGTGACACAAATTTTGAAAAAAAACCAATGATTTTTAAAATTAAAAATCATAACAAACTCAAATCTCTGACCAAAGTGTACTGAGAAGCAAAAATATCTTTCTGAAGCAATGCAAAGAGAATTATTTCAATACTTTTTTAAGATATCTTTCATAAACCTCATGATTCCGAATAACAAGTTTTTCCGTTTCAGCAAAGGCGGTCTCCTCGTCCTTCATTTCAATGGCAGACAGTATTTTTTTCTGCGCTGCCAGGGTAAATTCTTTTTCCCCCTCAACATTGGCGTAAATAAAGTTACGCATGCGGGGAAGAAGGAAATAAATTGGCTCCATACTGATGATAATTATAGGATTGCCGGTCGCCTTAGCAAGATTTACATGAAACTTATTAATAATATCTACCTCTTGTTGAGTATTGTCTGGGTCCCCCTTTTCAAGTTCAAGACTGTTTTCAGCCAAAATCTTAACATCCTCATCCGTTCTGTTTCGTGCAGCAAGCCTGGATATTTCCGGTTCAAAAATGCGACGCACCTCAATAATCTGAGAGATAAGATTGGAATCAAAACTCAGGTCATAATAAAGATTAAGCGATTTTATAGCATCTTCAATCTTGATCTCAGAGACATACATGCCGCTGCCCTTATGAATTTCAATAAGCCCACGTGCATTCAACCGCCTAAGGGCTTCCCGAAGTGCAGTGCGGCTCACACCAAAAAGTTCGCAAAGTTCTTTTTCAGACGGAAGCTTGGCGCCGGCAAGCAGCTTCTTTTGACGAATGGCTTCTTCTATTTTGCGCTCTATCTTCTGACTCAGAGTCTGAGTGGTTCCTATTTTACTAAATATCTCGTCCATCAATTAAATTTAAACAAATTATAAAAATCAACATGCAAATATATCACTTTTCTGCTTTTATGGAAGTTTACAATCTAATGTTTTACTTTTAAAATACATCATACAAGTTAAATTAGATATATTGAAGAAAACTATGTCAGTATTACAGCATACGATCACCATCAGGAAAAGATCTGTTTATATTTTTAAACCCTGATGATTTTTTATGAAAATATCACAATAAAAATTCATAATTATGCCAAAAACAGCTATTTACAATTCACAATCGGTTGAAAAACTGCCGTTACAAGTAGTAAAAGACCAGCAAGAGGGGGCTAAATTTGTCGCTTCCTCAATTGCAGATATCATCAAAGAGAAACAGAGCCGCAAAAAGAAAGCTGTCATAGGCCTTGCAACCGGTTCATCTCCGATTCTCGTTTACCGTGAACTCGTTCGCATGCATAAAGAAGAAGGTCTAAGTTTTAGCAATGTGGTTACCTTCAATCTGGATGAATATTATCCAATGGCTCCGGATAGCAAACAAAGTTATTATAAGTTCATGCATGATCACTTATTCAACCACATCGACATTAAAAAAGAAAACATCAATATCCCTGACGGAACAATAGAAATCCAACAAATCGAAAAATATTGTGCCCAATATGAAGAAAAGATCAAATCATACGGAGGATTGGATATTCAATTACTCGGCATTGGGCGTTCAGGACACATCGGTTTCAACGAACCAGGCTCAGCCATCAATTCTACCACGAGGCTTGTAAAGCTTGATCCAATCACCATTTCGGATGCAGCCAAAGATTTTGGCAGTGAAGAAGCAGTGCCCGTCAGAGCAATAACAATGGGCATTAGCACAATTATGAGCGCAAAAAAAATCATATTGGCAGCTTGGGGAAAAAGCAAATCCGTCATACTGAAAAAAATGATCGAAGACCCCTTTACTGCAGCAGTTCCGGCATCTTATCTGCAAATGCATGATGATATCACTATTTATGTTGACGAAGAAGCCACCTCAGAATTATCAAGGACCAAAGCGCCCTGGCTTTACGGCATGGTAAACTGGTCGCCCAGGATGATAAAAAGAGCTGTAATATGGCTTAGCCTGAGAATAGAAAAACCCATCCTCAAACTTACCGATGATGACTATAAATCTGAGGGCCTGATCGATTTGCTGGCGCTTTTTGGTGGCGCTTATGATTTAAATGTAAAAGTATTCGGACAAATACAGGATACCATAACCGGATGGCCGGGAGGTAAACCCGGGGCATACGAAAAAACCAGACCCGAACGCCCCGACCCAAAAGTTAAACGATCACTTATTTTTAGTCCACATCCCGATGATGATGTTATATCGATGGGGGGAACTCTTTTGCGATTAGTGGATCAGGGGCATGATGTACATGTGGCATACCAGACATCAGGAAACATTGCTGTTTTTGATGACGATGCACTTCGCTTTTCTCAATTTGCAGTAAATCTGCTCAACACAGAAAATACAGAGGTCAAAGAAATAAATGAAGACCACAAAAATCTTGTTAATTTTCTAAAACATAAAAAACCCGGGGACATTGATACACCATATGTCAAAAACATAAAACGACTGATAAGACAGGGGGAAGCAGAAGCTGCATGCCGTTTCTGTCGGGTAAAAGAGGAAAATATCCATTTTCTGTATCTCCCGTTCTATGAGACCGGACTCGTGGAAAAAAAACCAATGTCGGATGAAGATGTCAAATTAGTGATAGAGATACTGCGTGAAG
>JBEPWN010000338.1:0-3790 GCA_041642395.1 Marinilabilia sp.
AACCTACTGACCTACAAACCTACTGACCTACAAACCTACTGACCTACTACCTAATAACATAAACCAATTTTTAAAACATGAATATTACTTCAAAAATTTTAATGACCGCTTTCATCTTCAGCTTTGTACAGGCTACAGAAGCAAAGAATGAAGAAAAAGGTTACCAGTTTGAAACCATTTACGACATACCCACAACAAGTGTTAAAGATCAGAATAGATCAGGTACTTGCTGGAGTTTTTCCGGAGTTTCATTTCTTGAATCGGAAATGATCAGGATTGGAAAAGAGCCAATCGATTTGTCTGAGATGTTTATTGTTCACCATTGCTATGCCGATAAGGCTATGAAATATGCCCGGTTACACGGACATTTAAACTTTAGTCCCGGGGGTGCTTTTCACGATGTATTGTATGTTTTGAAAAATTATGGTGCTCTTCCCGAATCCGTTTATGGAGGCCTCGCATACGGGGAAGATAATCATGTACACGGAGAAATGGATAATGTTCTTAAAACTTATATGGATGGAGTGATCCAAAATAAGAACAAACAATTAAGTACGGCTTGGTTTCATGGATTGAAAGGGGTTTTAAATTCTTACATGGGACAAATACCTTCCGAATTTGAGTATGAAGGTAAGAAATATTCACCTAAGAAATTTGCCGATGAAGTGATAGGACTGGATGCGGATGATTACATTCAGGTTTCTTCTTTTACGCATCATCCTTTTTATGAGCCGTTTGTGATTGAAGTGCCCGACAACTGGCTTTGGGGTGAAGTATATAATGTGAAACTTGATGAAATGATGGATATCATCAATAATTCCCTTGATCAGGGGTATACCATTGGCTGGGCCACTGACGTGAGTGAACGGGGTTTTTCTCATCGCCAGGGTGTAGCTATTGTACCACTTGAGGATATAAAGGAAATGGATGATACCGAAAGATCCCGTTGGGAAGAAATGACTGAAGACGAGCGTCAGAAACAGCTTTACGCTTTTGATGGTCCTGTGGTTGAAAAAGATATTTCTCAGGAAATGCGACAGAATGGTTTTGATAATTTTCAAACCACTGATGATCATGGTATGCACATTGTTGGAATGGTAAAAGATCAGGAGGGAAAGGTTTATTATAAAGTCAAAAATTCATGGAATACCAACAATGAATATGATGGCTATCTCTATGCTTCCGAAAGTTTTGTGAAGCTAAAAACCATTTCAATTATGGTTCATAAAGATATGGTGAAGAATTAAAAAAAGTAATCATAAAACCCATGAATTATTTGCAAGTATAAACAATTGCCAAAAAAGGTTAAATTGACCAGATATCTTTAAATACTCTATCAGTAGCTGAAACATTTGTATGAAGTATGCGTTATAAAAGTAAGTTTTTTCATGAATAAGGGTTTTGATTAGGTGAATTAAAAATGGAAGAGATAAAATTTCTTTTCCATTTTTAAGTTGAAAAAAAAATAATTTTTTTAGAGATCAATTAAACCTTTGGATTGTTTCTTTGTTTAAGATTATAGATTTTCATAATTTTGGGTTAGGGTTAAGGTTAGAAACGGGAGTTGCCAAACGAGGCAACACCCGTTTCTGTTTTATAAAAGGTTTTTCCTGGTTGTTAATGACAATAGTCTTTTAAGCCCTGGCTGTCATTTTATTGAAAACATTCACATAAAAAAATCCGGACTGTTGAGCCGGATTTTTTTATGTGAATTTTCAGGATTTGTATGAGCCTGTTAAAATTTATCTGAGCTTGGCACTCAGTTCTTTTTCAAAAACACGGGTTAAATTATTCATCGTTTTTTCAATTTGTTTGTCTTGGAGTGTTTTTGTAGCGTCCTGCAATGTAAAAGTGATGGCGTATGATTTTTTACCCTCGCCAAGATTTTCACCTTCGTAAACATCGAACAGGGAAACATCTGTCAATAGTTTTTTCTCGGTTTTAAATGCCAGTTCTTTGATCTGTTTGAATTTTACATCAGCATTGAGCAACAGGGCAAGATCGCGTTTTACTTCAGGATACTTCGACAGTTCGGTAAAAGTAACTTCTTTTTTTGCTGACAAATTCACCGCCGTCTTCCAGTTAATTTCCGAAAAATAGACGGGCTCATCTATATCGAAATCTTTAAGGATTGAGGGATGTACCAATCCGATGTCAAATAATTCTGCTCCATCGGTGGTGATGTACTTCAATCCCTCGGATATCAGATCATTGTGGTTGAACTCCTCTTTATAGCGGGTCGAATCAATTCCCAAACGTTCAAGAATATTTAAAGTCCATGTTTTCAGATCAAAAAAGGATACTTTTCCTTCCGGTGAGTTCCAGCTTTCCGCGGCTTTGTTTCCTGTAATAAAAAGAGTTAGTTTTTCTTCCTCTTTGTATCCTTTCAATTCGGTGGCAGGTTTATTGGTGTTTAAGTGATAGCAGTTGCCAAATTCAAACAGTCTGAGATTGGCATTTTGCCGGTTGCGATTGTGACGCACTGCTTCAAGTCCACCAAAAACGAGGGTCTGACGCATACCGTTTAAATCGTTGCTAAGCGGGTTGGCCAATTCAACCACCTGGTTGCGCGGGAAGCTTTCCGATTGTTCGTAATAGGCTGCTCTGGTTAGTGAGTTGCTCATAATTTCAGCAAAACCCGAACCCACCAGCTGTGAGGCAATGGTACTTCGAAGTTTGCCGATGTCCGGTTTGCAGGCATAAACAATCGTAGAATTCAGTTTATGAGGGGCTTCCACATTATTGTAACCGTAAACGCGCAGAATTTCTTCGATCACATCGGCTTCACGTTGGACGTCCACTCGATAAGGGGGAACAGCCACGCGCCAAATGCCTTCAAATTCGGCCACTATTTTAATGTCCAGAGCTTTCAGTATGTTGCGAATCCGGTGCGGGTCAATTTCTTTTCCTATCAGGCGGGTAACGTGTTTTAGTGAAATTTCCACATCATGATCCTCCACCGGCTCGGGATAGATGTCCACGATTTTTGATGTAATGGTTCCTCCGGCCAGTTCTTTGATCAGCATAGCAGCCCGTTTGAGTGCATAAACCGTAATGTTTGGATCGGTACCGCGTTCAAATCTGAAAGAGGCATCGGTGCTAAGGGTATGGCGGCGGGCGGTTTTCCGGATAAAAACCGGGTTGAAACAAGCGCTTTCAAGGAATATTTTTTTTGTATTATTGGTAACTCCACTGTCTATTCCTCCAAAAACTCCGGCAATGCACATGCCTTCCTCAGCATTACAAATCATCAGATCCTGATCATCCAGTTCACGCTCTTTATCGTCAAGAGTGGTGAATTTACTTCCTTTTTTCAATGTTTTCACCACAATTTCATCCCCTTTTATCTTGCTTCCGTCAAAAGCATGTAAAGGCTGCCCCATCTCATGAAGCACGAAATTGGTGATGTCCACCACATTATTGATAGGTGTCATTCCTATTGCCATCAGGCGGTTCTTGAGCCAGGCGGGTGATTCACTGATTGTCAGATTGCTGATGGTAATACCGCTGTATCGTGCACACGCTTCAGGATTCTTCACTTTAACGCTGACGGGCCAGTCGTGGTTGTCCACTTTGAACGAATCTACCGAAGGCCAGTTTAATTTAACTTCAGGATTGTCTTGTTTCAGATATGCCGCAAGGTCACGAGCCACCCCAATGTGCGAGGCCCCGTCAATGCGGTTGGGAGTCAGATCTACTTCGATTACCACGTCCGACTGGATGTTGAAATAATCTGCAGCGGGGGTTCCTGTTTTTGTGGATGGATCAAGTACCATAATGCCTTCATGAC
>JBEPWN010000339.1:0-3777 GCA_041642395.1 Marinilabilia sp.
TAACCGATTCAAAGGGTTGCTTCACCCACGACTCCGTATTTATTGTTGTAGATTCGCTTCCTCATCCCGAATTTACCACCACCGGTCTTGATTATAATTGCGAAACTGAGATTTTCGAATTTACCAATACAAGCATGGTCGATCCTTCTGGAGCTCCCTTGACTTATTTATGGGAATTTGGCGATGGCACAACAAGCACCGATTCAGTCACCACAAAAAGCTATACCGCCTCAGGCTCTTACGCTGTAACTTTAACAGCATATACTTCCACCGGCTGTGATCAAAAAGCAACCAAAAACGTAACTGTCAACCCAGTACCGTCAGTCAATTTCGATTTCGGCAACAGCTGCCAAACAGACGAAGTTCTTTTCACAAACAGTTCCTCGGGGGTTATCACGGATCAAACATGGCACTTCGGAAATGGTGATACATCCACACTTTCCAGTCCGGCTTACACCTATCCCGATTCCGGAAAATATGAAGTCACACTCATCGTTTCCAATAATTTCGGGTGCACAGATTCACTAAATAAAACCATAAACATATTTGGCCCGGGAAAAGCAGATTTCGACACACAGGATGCGAATGTTTGCATCAGGAATCAGTCAGTTTTCCACAACACCTCTACCATCGAATCGGGATCAATGACTTACGAATGGGATTTTGGAAATGGATTGAAATCCACAACAGCCAATCCTATTATTGTTTTTGATGACCCGGGGACGTATGATGTAACACTTATTGCCCAATCGGAATACGGATGCAACGACACCATTCAAAAACCGGTAACCATCTATCCCGAGCCCGTAAGCGATTTTTCTTTTAATGATGTTTGTCTGGGAAACACCACTCAACTGACCAACAACAGTCAGATATCCCCGCCGGAACCCATGTCTTATGAATGGCAATTGGGCGACAAAACCATATCAAGCAGTGTTGAGGTAAATAAAGTATATCAAAGTCCGGGTGATTATAAAGTAAAATTACGAACCACCTCGTCCAACGGATGCACCAATTCCATTGAAAAAATCATCACCATATTTTCAAACCCACAAGCTGGTTTCGTGACTGCAGATGCGTGTTTAAATGACCAGAAAGCTTTTGAAAACCATTCTTTTCCCGATGATAACTCATTAACCTTTCAATGGGAATTTGGCGATGGCTCGTCATCTAACATTAAAAATCCGTTTCATCAATATTCTGATGCCGGTGCCTATGCCATAAAACTAAAAGCCACCACTGAAAACAACTGTGCCGACAGCATTCAAAAGACAATCACTATCCAGCCTGTTCCTCTGGTAGATATTGGAGATTCTATCTTTTTCTGCCAGGAATCATACCAGCTGGATGCCGAAAACCCCGGAGCTACTTACTCTTGGTCAAACGGTGCCAATTCTCAAACCATCACAGTAACCGAGAGCGGAAACTATTCGGTGACGGTGACTTCCGAATCGGGTTGCAGCAGCACAGATGATACCCATGTGAACCTCAACAGCCCTGTCGATATCGACCTGGGAGGAGAAATAATCAACGCGTGCGACTCAATTACTCTTGATGCCGGATATCCGGGTGCCAGTTATCTGTGGTCGAATGGTGCCACAACACGCAAAATTCTGGTTTCAAACACCGGAAATTATTCGGTGACGGTAACCTCTCAGGGATGCTCCGGAGAGGCCTCCACATTGGTAAATATTCATACTTCACCGGTAATTGACCTGGGGCCTGATAAAACAGAATGTGAAGGCTCCCAGGTGACATTAAATGTCATAAACCCCGACATGACATATACCTGGAGTACAGGAGAAACAAGTCAAAGTATTGAAGCGACGACTTCAGAATCATATGAGATAACCGTAACCGACAGCAATGGATGTTCGGGTTCAGATCAGGTACACGTTCAGTACAACCCATTACCTCAACTTCCTTTTTCGGAGGATGTCACGGTTTGTAGAAGCACTGTTCTGGATGCCCAAAACCCCGGCTCCACCTTTCTGTGGAACGATGGATCAACCGGACAGACATTACTTGCAAACCAATCCGGCAATTACACCGTCAGCATCACATCCGGCAATGATTGTTCGGTGACGGGCAATATAAACGTGACAGTAAATCCAAAACCGGAAATTGACTTAGGAATAGACTCATCCATTTGTAATGGTGACAAAATCATTCTGGATGCCCAAAACAGCGGATCTGATTATCTGTGGAACAATGGTGATAAATCAGGAACAATGGAAATCGTATCATCCGGAGAATATTGGGTGCAGGTTACCAACCCTTACAATTGCTCTGCAACCGATTCCATCAATATTCAGGTAAATCCTCTTCCGGATGTCAACCTGGGTTCCGATTTATATTTATGCCGGAATCAACAGGCATTTTTAGATGCCGGAAATTCCGGAGCATCATATTCATGGAAGTCATCTGAAGGGTTCTTCTCGGATGAGCGCAATGTAATGGTTCGTGATTCGGGCGAATACCGGGTAGTCGTCACCAATGGATTTGGTTGCAGTGCAAGGGATTCCATAAAGTTGCAACATTCCGGATTTTCAATTAATGCCAGGTTTCTGGCTCCTTCAAATGCCGAGCCAGGAGATACTCTTCAATTTGTTGATGTTTCGTATCCAAAGCCCGAACAGTTTATATGGGATTTTAAAGATGGAACCTCCAGCAATCTGGAACTTCCTGTCCATGTTTATTACGAGGAGGGGATCTTTAATGTCAAATTGAATGTGAGTAACAACTTTTGCAGCGACACCATTTCGAAACCAATTACAATAAAAGGGAAGGATATAAAAGGCTCATCTCTTTACAGCAATGAAAGGTTGGAAACAGAGTTATTCGAAATTGAAGAATCGAGGGTGTATCCAAATCCCACCGATGGTAAGTTTATTTATGAATTGAAGCTAAACCAGTCAAACCTGGTGATTCTTTCGATGTATGACCTCAAAGGACGAACTATTTATTCCGAAAAGAAAAACAATGTATCCTACCTCTTCGAATCCTATGATTTCAGCAAATTAAAAAGCGGGGTGTATATATTTAAAATGATGGTTAAAGACCAGGAAAAATCGTACAGAATTGTAAAAATATAATCATCAGTAACAGATCAAGAACCAATGACGAAACATTTATTTTTTAAAATCTGGATTGTTCTTTTTATTCTCTCATTCAACTTTGCTGCAACGGCACAATCGGATGGGGGAGATTTATTTGAAGCCACAGACACAGTATGTTCGGGCAACAACCGGGGAGTACTGAGACTACAGTATGACATTGGTGATGCTATGTACTGGGAATATTCACCTGGCGGTTTATCGCCATGGACCACCATCAATAACACCAATGATTCTCTGGAATACAATAATCTAACCCAAACCACCCATTTCAGAGCCATCGTTAAGGATGGAAGTTATCCGGCAGATACATCCTCTGTTGCCATTGTTCATGTAAGCCCCCTATCATCCGGAGGCATTTTGCCGGCGGGAGAAACGGTTTGTGAAGAAAGCAATTCGGGGACGATTGAATTAACCGGATATACCGGGAAAATAGACCATTGGGAATATTCCAATGACACAGGAACAGTCTGGAATAAAATTCACAATACATCCTCCGAGCTAACTTTCAATAACTTATCCATAACAAATCATTATAGAGCTATTGTCAAAAGCGGTGTTTGTCAGGCAGATACTTCAACATCGACAATCATTATAGTTTCTCCTGCCACCAACACCGGTACATTAAGTGGCTCAGATACTGTCTGCCATAGCCAGAACC
>JBEPWN010000340.1:0-3774 GCA_041642395.1 Marinilabilia sp.
TCAACCCAACTGATTTCATTTGGCGAAAACGCTACTCTGAAATTTGTATTTGATGTTATTGTCATTACCACAATTATTCTGTTTTTTGGGGAAATTATGCCCAAAGTTTTTGCCGGGCAGTCCCCGCGAAAATTTGCTTTAAAAATGGCCCTCATCCTGAAATCAGCCTGCCAGTTACTAAAGCCATTAAGCATGTTACTGGTAAAATCATCAGAATATGTTAAAAGAAAGGCGGCGAGAAAAGTACAAAACTTATCTCTCGATGACCTTTCAGATGCTCTGGATCTGACGGGTGATGAAATTTTTGAAGAGAAAAATATATTAAAAAGCATTGTTACTTTTGGAAACATCAATGCGGGAGAAATAATGACCGCAAGGGTTGATGTAACAGATCTGGATCACAAAAGCGATTTCAACAAAGTATTGGCTGAAATCGTTGAATCGGGATATTCGCGCATTCCGGTTTTTGATGAAACACCCGATAATGTAAAAGGCATTCTCTATGTGAAAGATTTGCTGCCTCATCTTGGAAAAGATGCCTCCTTCAGATGGCAAAACCTGATCCGTCCAGCGTATTATGTACCCGAAACCAAAAGAATAAACGATTTACTCACCGAATTTCAGGCCAACAAAATACACATGGCCATTGTTGTTGATGAATATGGCGGAACCTCAGGTATTGTAACACTTGAAGACATTCTGGAAGAAATAGTTGGCGAAATAAGCGATGAGTTCGACGAAGAAGAAGATTTTTTTTCCATCCAGCCAGACGGCACCTTGGCATTTGAAGGAAAAACCCTGCTAAAAGATTTTTGCAAAATCACTGGAATAGATGAAGCCGCGTTTGACCATATTAAGGGAGAAGCAGAAACCCTGGCAGGTTTATTGCTGGAAATAAAAGGCGTCATCCCCGAAAAACATGAAATAATTGAAATAGGGCCATATAAATTTTCTATTTTGTCGGCAGATAATCGTAGAATCAAAAAAATAAAATTTGAACAAAGACCTAAAAAATGATCATAACAAGTAAAATTATAAAAACATTTTTTTTAATTGGAGTAATTTTTTCCTTTTCATGCGAAAGTAATTACACTCCAAAACCCAGGGGGTATTTTCGGATTACCCTGCCAGAAAAAGAATATTCCCGCCTTGACACAACTCTTCCTTACTCATTTGAATACCCGGATTATGCAAAGTTAAATCCTGCAGAAAACCGAGAGGGTGAAGTTTTTTGGGCCAACCTTGCCTTTCCAGTCTTCGATGCTCAGATTCATTTAAGCTATAAACAGATAGAAGGAAGCCTGTATGAATTGCTCGAAGATAACAGGGAACTTGCTTATAAACACACAGTGAAGGCCGATGCAATACAGGAACAACTGTTTGATTCACCCGAAGAAAATGTTTTCGGAATTCTTTACGAAATTCATGGTAATACGGCCTCTCCATTGCAATTTTTTTTAACTGACAGCACCAATCATTTTTTGCGCGGATCTCTGTATTTCAACTCAGTTCCTAACAAAGACTCGATTGCTCCGGTTCTTGATTTCATAAAAGAAGATGTTATAAACCTGATGGAAACATTCAGCTGGAAAAACATTTGAAATGCCACTTATATTTAAGAACCAGATTAATAATTATACCCGGATCGCTGTTTGGCAGATATCTGAGAAAGAGGAAATTCTAATAGATATGCTGCCGGTACTCAAATCCCCTGAAAAGAAATTCCTGAATAACATATCGCACTTGCCCCGCAGACTTGAATGGCTGGCTTCAAGAGTATTGATTTATAAACTTACCGGTTTGTACCCTGCAACACAATATAATGATAATGGACAGCCGGTGGTTAGCGATTGTCACGAAAACATAAGCATTTCACACACCATTGGTCATGCCGCCATTCTATTATCTGAAAAATCAGTTCCGGGTATAGATATTGAATATCCTTCTGCGCGTATTGAAAAAGTATCCGGACGGTTTCTGAATTCAGAAGAAAAGAACTATATCTCAAAAATGGAAAGAAATCACCAATTGGGGATAATCTGGTGCGTAAAAGAAGCAATTTTTAAACAAACCGGTCACCCCGGCCTGATATTTAAAAATCATATTATTGTTGATTCTTTCACCCCGGAATCTTCAGGAACCCTTTGGGCAACAGTTTTTGTTGAAGGTAATGAGAAAAGAGTACAGCTGGGATATTATATTGATGCATCCTATTATTTGGTATGGACAACCTAATGGATGACGCCATAATGAATGGATGGCAGAATATTGAAATGTTTGAAAGGTGTATGTGTTTCTTGTTTTGTGCCGGGTTTCGTGTGAAATATTCTTTCTACAGGATAAAAAGTGACGGGAACTTTTTCAGGGTTTCGGGACAAAACGCAATTCTCAGCAAACAATCATAAACACACAACTCGAAACCCGAAACAAGCAACGCGGAGTGTCCGGTCAGATTTCTTTTATATTGTTTTTAAACGAACTATTGTATATTTGTTTTTTCAAATAAACACAAGCTTCCTGTGACCATTTATTCGTACATAGAACAACACATTCAAAGAAAAGAAAAAATGCTGGCCCTCCTCATTGACCCTGACAAATGCAGGGGCGATGCATTGGTCCATCAGGCACAATTAATTGAAAAACATCATCCTCATCTTGTATTGGTTGGCGGAAGCCTTACCAGCCATTCTGTTGATGATGTCGTAATCTATTTAAAAGAAAATACCTCAACACCTGTTGTTCTTTATCCCGGAAATCCGGTTCAGATTTCTTTTAATGCCGATGCTCTTATGTTTTTATCAATGATATCGGGACGAAACCCGGAATTGCTTATTGGTGCTCATGTAACAGCAGCTCCGGCCATCCTCAAAAATGGCATAGAGACCATTCCCACCGGCTATATGCTTATTGACGGAGGAATCCCCACATCGGTAGAGTACATCAGTCAGACCCGTCCTATTCCGGCAACAAAAACAGATATTGCGGTAGCAACAGCAATCGCCGGACAGCTTTTGGGTATGAAAATGATCTATATGGATGCTGGCAGTGGTGCTAAATATCCGGTTGGATCTAAAATGATCGTCAAAGTAAAAAATCATATTGACATCCCCTTGATGATAGGAGGGGGAATCAATACCGCCGAAAAACTTGCCCTGGCTTTTAGCAAAGGTGCGGACATTGTTGTAACTGGAAATATTCTTGAAAAAAGCCCATCCCTTTTGGCATCATTCATGAAAATTACCAATCATTCGTGAAATTCGCCATACCTGAGAACTTCAACATCTTCCATAAACATCAAACCACCAACACCTGCTTTGTCCATTAACCTGTTAACAATGCTGGCAAAATCTACCAGGCGTTCATTCAGATCAATCAACCGGATTACAACAGGCAAATCGTTCGATAAAGCAAAAACCTTATTGCTGTTTTCAATACTTTCGGCACCATACGAAAGTATGCCCCGCGAAACAGTAGCTCCTGAAATGCTGTATTTTTTAGCCGCGAAGACAATAGCTTCATAAAGAGGGCGCTGATAAACCTTGTCGGATTCGCCGATTATAATGATCAGTTTTTTTACTTGACCGGACAGATTCATAAGAATTTTTTATTTGAGAAAAGAAATAACTGAATTTACAGAAAACAACCGACAAATTCAATTTTGCCAGTCCTGCCATCCATACACCAATAAAGAAACGGTCAACCAGTTTTCCACGCTTTTCCTCTTACATAAGCCTGCCATATATAAAAGCATCCGACTTCATTTTACAGCAAAAC
>JBEPWN010000341.1:0-3763 GCA_041642395.1 Marinilabilia sp.
TCCCATTGATCTTCTCCATGCCGGTGGTGGTAATGATGCCTTCCTGATCAAGATATCCAATCGAAGCACGATACATCAGATTTTCGGTACCTCCGCCATAAGAGAAGTTATGGTTTTGGGTTTTGGCTGACTGGAAAATTTGATCCTGCCAATCGGTACTTCCACCTAAATCAAGTAACTTAGTGCCATCTTCCTTGGTATATTGGCGGAATTGACTGGCTGATAACACATCCATTTTTTCTCTTACCTGCGATACTCCATAGTATCCATTATAAGAAATGGTTCCCTCACCTTTAATTCCCTTTTTTGTGGTGATCAGAACAACACCATTGGCACCCCGGGCACCATAAATAGCTGTGGCAGATGCATCCTTGAGTATATCAATAGACTCAATATCATCCGGATTCAAAAAGCTAATCGGATTTTTATTGGACGCCTGGTCGATTCCTGCAGGCGTAGCTCCTTCAGGGGTAAGGTCAGCATTATCAAGTGGTACACCGTCCACCACATACAGTGGTTCCTGTCCGGAACGGATGGAATTTGTACCCCTTACCCTGACTGACATTCCGGCACCAGGCTCACCATTATTCTGCGAAATATTGACACCGGGAACACGCCCCTGCATCATTTCTGTGGGCGAAGTAGCCACACTTTTATTCATTTCGTCTTCAGTAAGCCGGCTCGTTGCTCCGGTCATATCCGATTTACGCATCACACCGTATCCAATGGCCACCACTTCATCAAGTCCAATGGTTTCCTGTTCCATCTCCACATCAATGGTGGTGCGTCCATTCACATTAATGTTTTGTTGTTTCATGCCTACAAATGAAAACTGCAGAGTAGCATTCTCAGGAACATTTTCCAGAATATAATTTCCATCCATATTTGTGACGGTACCATTCATGGTTCCTTCTACCAAGACCGAAACTCCCGGAACAGGACCGCCCGTTTCATCAGTAACCTTTCCCTGAACCTTAATAGCTTGCTGCTGAGAAAGATCATCGTTAAGATACGCAGGAACAATTACAATATTGCGGTCAACCACCCGGTATGAAACATTCTCACCCGCCAGCAACTGAGCCAAAACATCATCAACCTTCTGCTCTTTAACAGAAATGGAAATGACCCGTTCATCATCCACCACGTCTTTCTTGTAAAACAGCGAATAACTGGTCTGTTCCTCAATTTCATCAAAAATCTTAGATAGTTTGGCATCCTCAAGGTGAATGGTGACTTTACCCACTTGGGAAAAGGAGTCATTTGCCGAGGCAACGAAAATTGCCGCAAACAAAAATAAAGCTGACATTTTCATGATCAACATAATTTGGTTTGACCGGGATTTTAAATGTCGCCCGGCACAAAGTGCATTTTTTTTCATAAATTTGTAATGTTTAATCGTTAGTAAATGACCCCTTAAAGGGGCGTTTATTGATCTATCTCAGGAACCAGCCCCCACTGGTTCCTGTTTTTTTATTTCTTCAACAATATCTCATTCCCCTTAATTTCATATTTGATGCCTGTTGAAAACCGCAACATCTCAAGTGCTTTCAAAATAGAATTATCCAGGCTGACAGAACCTCTGTACCGGAAATTTTTCAGATCATCGGTCTCAAATGAAAATTCAACATCATATATTTTTCCCAATTGATGGGTAATGGAATGCAACAGTTCATCCTTGAAAATTAATTTTCCCGAATGCCAGGAAGTGAATAACTGTGTATCCACTTTCTTTAATTTCATTCCATCACCGGCAATAATCACTTGCATTCCGGGCTCCATTTCAATATCTTCATCACAGTGCGACACTTTAACCCTTCCCTCTTCAAGCGTCACCTTCAGAGGCTTGTTGTCAGAATAGGCATCCACATTAAACCGTGTGCCAAGAGCAGTTACTTCAACCTTCCCGGCTTTTACCACAAACGGAGAGCCTGATTTCTTTGCAACCTCAAAAAAACCTTCTCCATCAAGATCGATGTTACGATTGCGAAACCCATACCGTGATGAATAAACAATGGAACTTTCTCCATTAAGCCAAACCTGTGATCCGTCAGGCAATTCCACGTTCGATGATTGACCGCGTACCGAAGAAACAGTATAAAACACCTCCTTTTGGAACATACCGGTATGTCCCGAATACCATACCCCTACGGAAGCCATTAAAATAACAACCACAGCTGCGGCAATTCGGCTCCATGAATAAAACCGGTGCAACAAAGTATAATGCGACTTCTTTTCTTCTTCTTCAAGAAGGTTTACAGAATGATGGATCTTATTTAAAACTGAATCAAAGTCAACCGTCTCATCCACTTCAATGCCATGTGTTTCGTGCCAATGCTTTTTCAGGGAATACAGCAGATCTCCAGATGGTGCAGAGGACCCAAGCTTATCAAGTATTTCTGCTTTCTCTGCAGGATTGCATCGGCCTTGAATATATTTAGTAAAAAGTTCATTCATCATTTTCTTGTGCTAACAATTTCTCAATGGAATAATATTTTATTTGCATCTATAATAGGTAAACGCATAACTCTGTATTACCCCCTGAAATATTTTCTGTTTTTTTTACATTTTTTTTGTAAATTACTTTAATTCAATTTAAAAAACACCAGTATATCTCACATAAACTGATAGTTATATACATATGGCGCTTTTTTTTATAATTCGGTTTTTTCATTAATAATCATTGGTGTCCGGTTAAAAGATTCAGATTGCTTCGCTTTGCTGCCAAGGACGAGGCATTGCGAACGTAGTGAAGCAATCTGTAATATTTGACGACACCTGTAATGAAAATATCCCCCGAAATCAGAAAAAAATAAAACATCTGATGACTCTCCTTGTTTATTTTTGTATAGTTTTGTAAAAAACAATCGCCCAATGCCAAAAATCCTAAACGACAACGAAATGGTTGCCGGCCTCAGAGAAGGCAACAAAATTGTTATCGATCATATATATTACAAGTACCACAAACGAATTTATGCGTTTGCATTATCTCTCCTGAAAGTTGATGATGATTCACAGGATATTGTGCACGAAGTCTTTGTTAAGCTTTGGAACCACCGACATGAATTAGAATCGGACACAAAAATTGAATCACTTATTTTCACCATAACCCGCAATGTGGTTCTCTCGTTATTTAGAAAACAAGCAACAGAAAATAAATACAGGAATCACATAATAAACGAAATCGAAAGAGAAAGAGAAACAGGAGAACAAAACACTGAAAATCTGTTAGATTACAATTTACTAAAAGAAAAAATAGATATTTTGGTTAACAAATTACCGTCAAAGAGCCGTCACGTTTATATTCTAAGTCGCGATCAGGGGCTCACAAACAGAGAAATTTCAGAAAAGCTGAACATTGCAGAAAAAACAGTCGAAAATCACATCACCAGATCATTGGCATTTTTAAAAAAACATCTTCACGAAATTGGCATAATGGGAATGTTGTTCTGGTATCTGTTTGTTGTATAAGATTATTGTATAATAACATCTTCGGAATTAAACTTGTCGTGATATTCCCGCGGAAGTGTCCAGTCGTGCCTGAAATATCCTTCCACAATGACATTGTGATTGCTTTTTTCGAACAACATAAAATCTTTCATTCCTTTCAGAGCCTGAGTACCTTTGGCCCCGCCAAACCTGCTACCATATTGCGGATCCTGATTTTCCTGTCCGGGAACAAACGTCCAGAACGGAAGGCCTGAACTAACCAAAACCAGATTGCCATTATGAGGATAACAATAAACCAGTCCCAGGCTATCATCTG
>JBEPWN010000342.1:0-3756 GCA_041642395.1 Marinilabilia sp.
AACAACAGACCGTTATTAGATGATAGGTGGGTAGGTTAATAGGTGGGTAGGTTAATAGGTGGGTAGGTTAATAGGTGGGTAGGTTAATAGGTGGGTAGGTTAATAGGTGGGTAGGTTAATAGGTGGGTAGGTTAATAGGTGGAACGGTTGAGGTTGGCTAAAGGTTGTTGCGGTTTATGCATCATTAGAAAATTCGCTTTGCAATTGGTCTGCTTAACAGACAGAGATCGCTTTCCAATTTCCCCGAACAATATTGCAACAAAATAGTTTCTTTTTAAAACACAGAGATGAAAAAAGTTATTTCCACTCCGGATGCACCCCAGGCCATCGGGCCATACAGCCAAGCCATTAAAGCCGGAAACATGGTTTTCATTTCAGGACAGATACCGCTGGATCCGAAAACAGGAGAGTTGGTTGGAGGCCACATTGCCGAACAAACGGAGCAGGTAATGAAAAATCTTGAAGCCATTCTATCAGCTGCCGGATGCAATTTTCAGAATGTGGTGAAAACCACCTGTCTGTTGAGTGATATTGCCAATTTTAAAACGATGAATGAAATTTATGGCCGGTATTTTCCCAACAATCCTCCTGCACGGGCAGCTTTTGCCGTTAAAGATCTGCCATTGGGAGCATTGATTGAAATTGAAGCCGTGGTTGTAATGACAGAATAATCTTCAATTATTGTTTTTTAGATGGTTCTTCAACGCCGAAAACAGTGAAATTACTTGCTTTTACCGTGAGGTAAAACCCACAGTGGCTTCATCAATGTCAGAAAATGATTAAATTTTCCTTCGTTAATTCATTCTTCTCTCCTGGGTTTTATTGCCTTCTATAAATCAGAAATGCAATTATAATAAATCCCACTCCCGTTACTGCTGGCGGAAGCGCACCACTTCTTAAACCCACAAAAATCATTATGACAGCAAGAATGACCAGCAAAATCAATAAAATGTTTTTCATAGTGAAATATTTAAAATGTATTTACAATTACAACCTTTGCTGTTTTGTCCCGTCTTATATATGATAATAAAACACTAAACTAATAAATAAAAGAGCCATGAAACTAAAAAAATTGATTGCAATCTCAAGTTTAGCCTTACTGTTCGTTTTTGCCTCGTGCGAGAAAAATGAATCAGGAACGCCTACCGTTCAACTCAGGTTTGATACAGTAATTTCAGAAACAAACCTTAAAAGTGCAACTCCAAACAGCATCGAATTTACAAGTGGAGAAATAATTCTGGAAAATATCGAATTTGAAACAGAATCGGAAAACGATTCAATTGAAGTGGAGTTTGAAATCGATAGTTATATTACCATTGATTTTGCCACAGGCAATATAACCCCGGATCTATCAGCTGTAGAAATTGTTCCCGGTAATTACAGCGAAATAGAGATAGAGTTTGAACTTTGGGATCAGACAGAACAACCATCCATCGATCTTAGTGGCACATGGACCGATGCTAATGGAGAAATTCACCCAATACGGTTATTACTTCCATTGGGTCAAACATTCGGATTAGAAATAGAAGGCGATTATACTATTCATGAAAATACTGATATGATTGCCTATATTACCATTGATCCTGGTTCCTGGTTTATTGGTGAGGCCGGCAATCTGCTTTCTTCAGCCACTTTTAACGATGAAGGAATTATAATTGTGAGTCCTGATCAAAACGCTAACATCTATGATATTCTGAAAGACACAATCGATGAAATCAGTGAAGTAGAGATTGAATTGTAATTCATTGGGAAAAAAACCGGCACTGGAAATATCCAGTGCCGGTTTTTTATTTTATAAAATGGCTGAAAGCTTTAATGGATATGACCTCTGTGAAATCAGGTTTTCTTTTTACCTCACACCTGCTATTTTTTTATTGAACAACCTTTATTTGTGGAGAGTTAGAAAAATTAAGCCATTCGTGTTCGGCTTGTTCTTTTGTCCGCCTTCCGTCAAAAGTAATTATCCGGTATTGCATTGTATAGGGGTTTCCAAAAACCATTTCCAGGCTTCGGTTGCGTATGGGACAAAAATTGATAAAGATATTGCTCTGTCCCCCGTTTGCTTGTGAATCCCAGGTGCGTAAAGGTTCAGGGTAGTTGAAGTTTGTCGGATGACTTAGAATAAGTATCCCGGAAGGGTTTTCTCCCTTTTCATTTATCAAACACCATCTTGCCCGGTGTCCATCTGAATTATCCTGGTTACGGCCTTCCGAGGTAAGTATGTCAACTGTGTTGCCGTTCCAGTTTTCATTTCCCCTGAATACAAAACCGCCATATCTATACTCTTCAAGAAACAGACCATCCCGATGAGCACAATTATACGTGGTTGTATAATCAATCATATTTACGCGTCTTCCGGTGTTATATACTTTTATTTCGAGTTCTTCATTTAGAGCTTTACTACCGGTATTTTTATCATCAATGGCAATATGATGATGCAATGTTGTCAATGACTGGAATATATCGCCCTGAATGGTTGATATCGTCCCGGTATAATCTACCCGGCCCTGCTTGTCACCCAGATTCCAAAAATCTACCTGTTGCCCTTTAAAAATGGTGCGGGTCCATGCATTCCACAGCCCATAATGATGAATATGATTGGGAGGTTGTATCATTGTTAATATTTTACCCGACGGACTGAAAAGAGGGTGGATATAACCGCTTCTGGAATAGGCCGTGTCAACTCCTTCGGGCAAAGATGCTTTGGCATGGTTGTAGTACAAAACAGGCTGATATCCGTTGAAAAGGACATATGACTGGTCGTTTTTTTGAATGGATGTTTTTATATTATCTGGTTTTGTGTCTGAAATACGTAGTTCAAAAAACCGTATTTTACCTTGCTTCAATGGCCCTTCAATTTTCCACCAAACCCGCAACTCATCAGATTGTGCGATTTGAACCGGAACCTGCTTTTCACCATTTTCAACCACTTCAAACAACTGAAAATATTTATCCTTATATTTATGTTCATTTTTTATGTGGGCATTTACATACACATTTCTCCTGTCGGTAATGCCTGCATCTGCTTCAAACCGGGCAATGGTTTGTCCCCATAAGGAAAATGTACTTATAGAAATAAAAAGCAGTAACAAAAGATGTTTCATCGGTTTTGCTGTTTGGTTGTTAAGTTATGGATTGTCCCGGTTAGAAATTAATCATCTATCAGTTTACAATACTCCGTTAAACTTTTACACGCGTCTGATAATTAATACTTTGAAAAACGACACCAAACAAATGCAACTCTTTAATAATAAAAGCTTTGCGTCTTTGTGTCTCTGCGTTTAAGCTTTCTTTAACGGACTATTGAGTTTAGCAATTTCAATAAAAGCCTGCTCATGATCAAATACACCTTCAAGATAATTGTGGCTTTCCATATCATTCAACATAGCAAAATGTCCTTTGCCGGATTGTAAAATAGTTTTTACCGGTTTCAGTTCTTCTTCTGAAAAAAAGTCTTGATGATACTTCAAGATAAAATTTAAAATATCTCTGATGTGCATTCGTTCAATATAAAGCCTGAGGCATTCCCATCCTTCATCAAACCGCTTTATATACTGAAAGTACTCAAAAAAACGATTGTCTGGCAGTTCTTTAGCCTCTGAAACAAAATACTCTTCCTCAATGTTTGACGGTACAAACTCCGGATTATCCAGATCAAATATTTCTGCTGAAAGCTGAAATTGCTCAATCAAAGCGTTTGAGAAGGCATTAAAATTTTTCATGACAGGTGGTTTTTCAATAAGGATTTTTGAATTT
>JBEPWN010000343.1:0-3736 GCA_041642395.1 Marinilabilia sp.
CCGATGATGAACAGGGGTTTTCGTATCTCACCGGCGATTATCAGCCCTTTGAGCAATTTGGCAGGGACAATTACAGCAATGGCGAAAATGACGGTTGGTATTACAATGGTGGCAGTTGGTTCAGAGCAGAATATTGTGCCTATGTAACTGGATTAAAACACGGATGGGACAAAGCGCCCATGCTTATGGAAAACCGGATTTGGGCTGAAATTTATTTGAATCCCGAATGGCCTTTCAGTAAAGAATTTATTCCTACAAAATGGACCTCTACCGACACTTGGTGGAGATCAACAAGAGGTTTGTGCTGGAATGTTTTTATTCTGATGGCCAATGAAGTAGCGGGGTTGAGGACACCTGATATGGACCCCGATTACAATAATTATTGACGAATAAATAATTTCAATAGTTAGTTAAAAAAGACTAAATGCAAAGGCAAAAGTGCAAAGTATTTATTATCAGAGAGTTGAGATAAATGGTTGTTGGTGGATAAACAATTCGTTATCAAATATTTGCGAAAAGCAGATCGGCTTTTGGCGGCTTCGCTCCCGAAGCATTTGGGATCGCAACTGGCACTTTTTGAACAGACACATATCTTATTAAATAGTTAAGATGTTAAAAGTTGTGTTTCAATATGATACAATCCATCTAACGTCTAACATCTAATAATCTAACATCTAGCATCTAACATCTAGCATCTAACATCTAACATCTAGCATCTAACATCTAGCATCTAACATCTAACATCTAACGATCTATTTTTTAAATTAAAACCATTAATCATGAAAATTAAATTTGTAATTATTCTGTTGACTGGAATTTCTCTTTTTACAGCATGTCAACCCAAAGAGTCAAAGAATGAAGCCAGGTTCTTGATCCCCTTTACGAAGGATCTAACTGTAAATCCATGTCTGCTGCCATCCGACACAATGGAGTTTTTCTGTCCGGTGCGTGAAGAGGTGGTGCGTTGGGAAGAAAAGGATGTCTTTAATCCTGCTACTGCTGTGAAAGACGACACCCTGTTTTTACTTTACAGGGCCGAGGATGTTATTGGAAAATATAACGGAACATCGCGTATTGGATTGGCATACAGTCTGGACGGATACAATTTTCATAAAAGATCGACTCCGGTTCTGTTTCCCGACAACGATGAATACAAAATATATGAATGGGAAGGAGGCGTTGAAGATCCACGTTTGGTGGAAGATGAAAAGGGAGTATATTATATGACTTATACTGCTTATGATGGTGATAAAGCGCGGTTATTTGTTGCTACTTCAACCGATTTGCGAAACTGGGAAAAGCATGGCTCGGTGTTTCAAAATGCAGAAGGTGGTGATTTTGTTGACATGTGGTCAAAAGCCGGTGCAATAGTAACTCGTGAAGATAACGGTCGCATGATTGCAAAAAAAATCGACGGGAAATATTGGATGTATTGGGGTGAATCGAATATTTACATGGCTACTTCTGATAATTTAATTGACTGGCAGCCAATTCTGGAAACCGATCCCGAAAAGATGCAGCTTGATACAATGCGCAATTATTCAGTTGCCTTCGAAATTGTATTTTCGACCCGTAGAGGGAAGTTCGACAGTGAATTGGTTGAGCCAGGACCGCCCGCTGTCATTACCGATCAGGGAATTCTGCTTATCTACAACAGCAAGAACAGTCCTGCTTTTGGCGATAAGAGCCTGGCTGACGGAACTTATGCTGCCGGTCAGATTATTATGGATAAAGAAGATCCATCCAAAGTACTGCACCGTACCGACAAATGGTTTATAGCACCCGATAAGCCCTTTGAGATTACCGGACAGGTTGATAATGTTTGTTTTGTGGAAGGTCTGGCCCATTTTAATAATAAATGGCTGCTATATTATGGAACAGCCGATTCAAAAATTGCTGTAGCCGAATCAGAGTCTGAACTGAATTAATATTGCTACATTAGTTGTTTGTAATAGGGCTGCTGATTTTTCAGCAGCCCTTAATTAAGAACATAAAACAACCATTTCAATGACAACAAAAGTTTCGTTAACCAAAGTTTTTCCAGTCCTTTTCGGGTTTTTCATTATGGGCTTTGTCGATGTGGTCGGCATTTCGACCAGCTATGTTCAAAAAGATTTTGGGCTGACTGACAGTGTGGCAAATCTGTTGCCCATGATGGTATTCCTGTGGTTTGCTGTTTTTTCGGTGCCCACCGGATTGCTTATGAATAAGATAGGACGTAAAAACACAGTGTTGCTGAGTATGTTCATCACGTTTGTGGCCCTGCTGGTACCGCTGTTGACGTATAGTTACGGTATGGTATTGTTAGCCTTCGCCTTGCTGGGGATTGGCAATACCATTTTGCAGGTTTCTTTGAATCCGCTGGTATCGAATGTGGTTTCCAAAGAACAGCTGACCAGCCGTCTTACTTTGGGGCAATTCATAAAAGCCATTGCATCATTTCTGGGGCCCATTATTGCCGGTCTGGCTGCTGCAACATTGGGCAACTGGAAGTTGTTGTTCCCGATGTTCGCCGCCATTACCTTATTGTCATCATTGTGGTTGTGGTTTACACCCTTACCCAGGGATGAAAAGGTAGAGCAGACCACCTCTTTTGGTGCTGCATTCAGTCTTCTGAAGGATAAAAGCATCCTGTTGCTTTTTCTGGGCATCTTGTTTGTAGTGGGAGTAGATGTGGGGATGAATATGGCCACACCCAAGTTTCTGATGGAAAGAATTGGAATTCCACTTGAGCAGGCCGGGCTGGGTACCAGTCTTTACTTTGCCGCCCGTACGGCGGGAGCGCTGACCGGGGCCATAATACTGGCAAGGTTTGCGGCTATGCGTTTCTTTAAGATCAGCATGCTGGCAGCCATTGGTGCTATGATTGTACTTCTTCTCAGTCATAGTATTGTAGTGGTATTGATCATGGTCGGCATCATTGGTTTTGCCATTGCCAATATTTTTTCAATTATCTTTTCGATGGCACTTCAAAAGCGCCCCGGCCGGGGTAACGAAATATCCGGTCTTATGATTATGGGTGTTGCCGGAGGTGCAGTGTTGCCTCCACTGATGGGACTTGCATCCGATGCCATCGGTCAGGTGGGTGGCATGCTGGTGATTCTTGTGGGTATGTTGTATCTGCTTTCCGCATCTTTTGCGGTAAAAGTTGAGAAATAAGATTTCAGAATAATTGTTGCGTTATGGACAGCTTAAATCCCAATAAATATAGGGATTTAGGCTGTTTTTTTATAGTGCATTTTGTTGTTGTCGGATTACTGGTCGTTGGGGTGGATTTGCAATTCACTCCGTTTCTCGCATGGGAATTGTAATCCCAAAACATACCGTTCGTTTTGAGGGTTAACTGTTTGTTAATAAATAACGCATTTAGTCATCGGATTACAATTTCGCAACCAGTACCTGCGTTGATTGCAAATACACACAGATGAGGGGGTAATAACAGGAGAATTGTTTCCCGCTCTCGTCAATAATCCGTAATCGCACGCGGACGTTTTTTTTCAAAAGATTATTGGTCGCGGCATTTATCAAAAGCCCATAACCACTCTTATTATTTCCACATCCCCACAACCGTCTTTACGCCAATTTCGGCATTTCTTGTTTGGTTCACCTTCGCACCTGCTTCGGACCACCTTCGTAACTGCTCCGTTATAAACTCATTGTAAACTCAATGTAAATTCAATATAAAGTCTACTTAAACTCAATTATAACTGAATTTAATTTGACTTTATAATGACTT
>JBEPWN010000344.1:0-3731 GCA_041642395.1 Marinilabilia sp.
TTATCACCAACGTTAATTGGTGTTTCCGTTGCATCCTTGGTCAGATAGAATTTCCCTTCCAATGGTGATGCCACCACTTCTCCATTTGTGTCAGCCTGTGCTGTCTTTGATTTTTGAGAAGAAGATCCTGCCGATCCGGAAGTTTCATTTCCGCCATAAGAAACGGTCACTTCATAATCTTCGCCATCTACATTGACATTCATTTTGGAAGGCTCAAACTCGGCAGGGACTGCGGCAGGGGCTGAAGCAGCCTGGGTGGGAGCTTGTTCGGCAGCCTTTTTCTCTTTAATATCAGCCTCAAATGCTTCTTTTGCTTTGCCGGATTTATAATTACGGTATTGTTCGGGATGCATGGCCAGTTCCATCAGCTCTTCATCATCCTTGCCATATTCCCAGCCGTTTTCGTCCATCTCTTTGCGGAAGCTGTCCAATTCATCGGGATATGGTTCCTGTGGATGACCGGTAAAGAATTCTTTACCTTCTCTTTTGGCCAGTTCGATAATTTCAGGTGCCAGTTTTCCGGGAACCTTCCCACTCTTGCCTAAAATCATATCCCAAATATTGTCAGCGATTATACTCCATCGTTCACCACCTTTTTCCATCTGGATCACATTCATCAAAGCCAGGTTTTTCACGTACTGACTATAAGGAGTTACCAATGGTGGATATCCAAGTTTAGGCCATATATACTCAACTTCTTCAAACAATTTAATGAGTAATTCATCCTGGGTTAATTCAGGCTGATTACGCTTAACCTTTTGTTTGTTAATGCTGGTCAGATTGTTTTCCAGGTCTGACATCAAACTTCCCATCATTCCACCAGGAAGTCCGGGCCCAATGAGCAGTGAATTCATATGGCGGTTTTTAGGATTTATGTAGTACCCTAAAAAATCATCAATAAACTCCTGCGTCAGTTTCCGCACTTTCATATAGGCTTTCATGTTAACATCCGCCACATCAAAACCATCATCCTTAAGCATCGCCTGAATAGTAAGCAAATCGGAATGTCCGGTACCCCAGGAAAGAGGTTCCATGGCTACATCCACATAATTCACTCCCGCACGAGCCACTTCAAGTATTGTGGCCACAGAAAATCCGGGTCCGGAGTGACCATGATAGGTAATGGGAACATCCTTATAATGCTTCCGAATTCCTTTAACAATCTTTCCAAGCCAGGCAGGACGGGCGATACCGGCCATATCTTTAAGACAGATCTCATCTGCGCCTGCTTTAACAAACTGATCGGCCAGATCAACATAATACTCTACTGTATGAATTTTTGAATAAGTCAGACTCATAGCTGCCTGCGAAATCATACTACCTGCTTTGGCATATTTTATGGAATCTATAATATTCCGGGGGTCATTAAGTCCGTCAAAAGACCGGGCAATATCGGTTCCCTGTTTTTTCTTTACTGTAAACATCAGTTTCCGGACATCGGCAGGAACCGGCGACATGCGAATGCCATTAAGGGCACGCTCCAGCATGTGGGTTTGGATACCTGCTTCATTAAATGGTTTGGTCCAGGCACGTACAGCTTCGTTTGGATTTTCCCCAAACAAAAGATTTATTTGTTCAAAACCGCCTCCATTGGTTTCAATCCGGTCAAAACAACCCATCTCGATAATAGCGGGGGCAACTTTTTCAAGTTGATCTTTGCGTGGCACATATTTTCCGGATGACTGCCACATGTCACGATATAAAAGCGAAAATCCAATTTTTCTTCCCATGTCTTTTGTTAATATTTATATTATTTTTTATTGATTTTAATTACATTCCCCCGACCTCCGGTTACCTGCTTGACAGCTGCTATAACCGCAACAAATTTTGAAGAATTCGTCTCTCCTTGCAGGACTTTATCGGTCGCAGCAAGCTTAGTGTCCGGAAAAAAACGATTTACAAATGCAATGATCGTGTTACCTGTGAGCACCACTAAAAGCAGAACAGAAAAAACTGTAAGCATTCCGACACCCAATAATATCCATGCTTGTTCAAAATTCTCAGCCATGTTTCAATTTTGTTTTCATTTTAAAATAATATCGATGGAATAACCACATAATTATTACAATGATAGTGGATTTTTAATTGTTTAGTAAATTATGACAGCAGTCACATTCCACATTTTGCATAAAACAGCCTTTTAATAATTTAATTTTCCGACATTTAGATTTTTTTCGTGACATGAAAACCTAAAATGAATTTTTTCTTTAATTATTTTTGTTAAACATCTTTATCATTTTTTGCAATCAATAATAACATTTTGTATTTCTTTGCCGGAAATAATCTTTCTGACTTTCTTTGTAAATACGAACACTATAAATGACAATAGATCTTTAGTCCCGACGCGGGATTGGATGTTAGATGTTTTATCACATTAAAACCAACTTCCAGCACCTTTAATATTAACAATTGATCTATTCCAAAAGTTTAACGGATTATTAAAATGAAAAACAGCAATTTAAAGGAACTATATGAAGTTTTCAGGGTGGAATCGGGAGTGGCACTCTTTCTTGAAGATCATATTGAACGCCTGTTTTCTGGAGCTAAAAAAGCAGGTATTGCTCTCAATGCCCACTATCAGGAGATCATGGAATATTTACTTGACTTCTTAAATAACTCCAATATATTGAAGGGAAATGTTCGGTTGTCCTTTTATTTTGATCCTCAAAATAAAATATCCGTTAATTATCAGGCCACGTTTATACCTCATAAATATCCGGACAAACAATTATATGTAAAAGGCATTTCCTGTCTGTTGATGCACTCAGAACGGGATATTCCGGAAGCAAAAATCGCCAACACCTTATTAAGGGATAAAACCAATAAATTAATATCCCAAAAAAGCGTTTTTGAGACTTTACTGGTGGACCGGCATGGAAAAATAACTGAAGGAAGCCGAAGTAATTTATTTTTTATTAAAAACAATGTGCTCATTACAGCCCCTGATAATAAAGTCCTTCCAGGTATTGTAAGAAAAAAAACAATAGCCCTTGCCAAAGAAATAAATATTCCAATTGATTTCAGATGTATTGATGCAGCCCAGGAACTAAAAAAAATGGATGCCGCTTTTATTACCGGAACATCGCCACGAATATTGCCCGTTAAAAGCATTGAAAATATTATATTGCAACCCGGTCATCCTATCATTGAGAATCTGATGAGACATTTTGATAGTTTGGTAAAACAATACATTATATCCCACAAAAAAGCAGGATGACTAAAAATGTAAAAGGATCATAAATCAAACACTGAAATAAATAATAACATGACACCAACCAAAGAGGATGCTCTGAATCTATTTAAGAAGTATAATGAGAGCGAAAGTCTAACCAAACATGCCATAGCTGTTGCTGCTGTGATGGAATATTTTGCTCATAAGTATGGTGAAGACCCGGAAAAATGGGGCATTATTGGTCTGATACATGATCTGGATTATGAAAAATATCCCGAACAACACTGCACCATGACACAAAAAATCCTTAAAGACGAAGGCTGGCCGGAAGAATACATCCGGGCCGTTGTAAGTCATGGTTGGGGTATTTGTAGTGATACTAAGCCCGAGCATGTAATGGAAAAAGTGTTGTATGCCACCGATGAACTCACCGGGCTTATCGTCACATCAACTCTGGTGAGGCCTGATAAAAACATCAATGAATTAAAAGTGAAATCAGTTATTAAAAAATGGAAAGACAAGCGATTTGCTGCCGGAGTAGATCGCAATATCATCCAGA
>JBEPWN010000345.1:0-3672 GCA_041642395.1 Marinilabilia sp.
TTTTCTCTGTCTGTAACCACTTCCAGTGACTGAACTGTTGATCGGTTGAGATGCCTACCACCGCAACATTACGGCTTTCAAACTCGGAAATTTTGTCCTGCATGGCAATAATCTCAGTGGGACAAACAAACGTAAAATCTGCGGGATAAAAGAAAAACACTACATATTTTTTACCCACATACTGCGACAATGAGAAGTTTTCAACGATTTCTCCACCATTAACAACAGCCGCAGCTGAGAATTCCGGAGCTTTTTTACCTACTAATACTGACATAACTTTATTTTTTTTAGTTTTAATAATTTATTAACAACAATATTATTTACTACAAACTTACAACAGGGAAAGTTCAATTCAATATTTCAGGTGCTTTTTTACCTGTTTATTTAGTTATATGATATAGCCAGAATCTATATGCATTTATCAATAGAGAGCGTTAGATTGTTAGATGATAGATGTTAGATAGATCATTCGGGATTGGAAAACAACCTCTTAATATTTTGAAAATTTTAATTTCAAGCAATTGATTGGCAATCAATTATAAGAGCCAAACGGACTATTGTAATCAAGGTCTTTTCTCAAACTCAATCACCTCAAGATCCTTTACAGATCCGGCATCAATGCTGAAGCGAATTGCGGTGCGGACTTGGTGAAAACCGGAAAGACCGGCTGATCCGGGATTTATGTGAAGAAATCCCAGGTCTTTGTCAAATATTACTTTAAGAATATGACTGTGCCCGCAAATAAACAAACCAGGCGGATTTCGGTGCAATTCCTGCTTAACCTGCGGTCCGTAACGACCTGGATAACCTCCTATGTGTGTTATCCATACCGCCAAACCGTCTAAAACGAATCTTTGATGTTCAGTAGTTCTTGACCGGATATTCCAATCGTCTATATTTCCGTACACAGCACGGCAAGGCTTAAACGACTCCAGGTCAGTTAAAACATCTTCTGAGCCAATATCGCCGGCATGCCATATTTCGTCAACATCTTTAAACAATTCAAAAATTCTGGGATCCAGAAAACCGTGGGTATCAGAAATAAGTCCTATTCGTTTCATAATTTTAAAATATTTTCAGGATGAATTTGTCCGGCAATAAAATAAATCTCTTACATTTGTCATGAATAAAACAAAAGCAAATGACTAAATTGTCTTCCAAATATAACGAATGCAGCGCTCACTTAATGTGCTTGTGTATGTGTACGGAATATTGGGAAGAGACTGAGTTTTGAGATTGAACAAAAAAATCAATTTTAATATTAAGTAAAGGCTCTTCTGTAAAAATGAAGAGCCTTTTTTATTTTTAATAATTCGCAAAAACTAAACGCAGAGTAATCCTTCGCTGAAGCTACGGATTCTGATAGACGCAATGACGCAAAGTTTTTTTATCAACGAGTTACGATCAATACTTATGGACTCAGAAATAACTTTTTATCAATTATTTGCAAACGCAAACTGAATATTCATATTTTAAAACCAATAAATTCTTAAAACAATGCCAAAAGTAACATTTTCAATTTCGGGGAAGAATGAGAGCCCCACAAAATTTATCGCAAAAGCACGTAATTTTGAAATCGTAGTTGACGAACCTCAAAGTCTTGGCGGGACAGATCATGGACCAAATCCAGTGGAATATATTCTGGCCGGGTATGCAGGCTGTATTAATGTAATGGGACATATTATAGCCCAGGAACAAGGCATCGAACTTAATGGCCTTGAAATAGAAATTGAAGGCGACCTAGATCCTGACAAGCTTTTTGGAAAAGCCACCGAAGCCAGAGCCGGTTACCAGGAAATAAGGCTAAAGGTGAAACCTAATACAAATGCCAGTAAGGAACAACTGGATAAATGGATAGATACAGTAGAATCTCGTTGTCCTGTTAATGATAACCTGTTAAATACCACTCCGATAAAGGTTGTGGTTGAGGAGGCATATCAGGTTTCATCGAATTAATAAAGAGTCGTCAGATAAATTTAGTGGTTTTGGGAAGCAGCAACTAACACAAACTAACACAGGTGCTTTTCCCGAAACCACTTTTTTTTTGTGCATGCATAGCCGAGGGATGATCCATTGCTTTCCCGAAGGATCGGGATTCGCAATGTAGAACCTTTTAAGGGATATTAAAGGGTGTCATTGCAAGCAAAGCGAAGCAATCTCCTTTCAAAAAAATAGTTTCTCCGGACAATAGTGATTTTAGATATAAGATTTAAGAGGAATGTTATCCCGAAGTTTCGGATTGATAATCCGTTTATGAAATAACACCCGAACCAGTCAATTCGTCATTTTCATACCAGGCAGCAAACTGCCCCGGGGTAATGCCACGCTGTGGTTCATCAAAAACAATAAATGCACCATTTTCACGCTGATACAATATTCCATTCTGTAACGGCTGGCGGTAACGGATACGTATCTTTAGCCGGCGTGATTCACCGTCTTTTAATGCCAGATCGGGTCTGATCCAGTGCACTTCCTCGTTCAGAATTTTCAAAACACGTCGATACAATCCGGGATGCTCTTTACCCATCCCAACGTATACCTGATTGTAATCCACATTAATACCTATAACAAAGAGAGGCTCGGGAAATCCGCCTATATCAAGACCTTTACGCTGCCCTATGGTATAAAAATGAGCTCCGTTATGCTCTCCGATCTTCTGCCCGTCGCGGGGATGAAACGGATATGGATGAGCCAGTTCTTCAAAAACTTCATCCGTGGGATTCTCATCAACAGCACCCCAGTTACGTTCAAACAATTCTGATTCGGGAGGAATCAAAAACACACGTCCTTCTTTGGCTTTTAATTTTTGCTGAAGAAAAACCGGCAAATCTACTTTGCCAACAAAACAAATACCCTGAGAATCTTTCTTATGCGCTGTGATTAGTTTTAACTCGCCTGCAACTTTTCGCACATCCGGCTTCATCATTTCACCAATGGGAAATAAAGCTTTTGCAAGCTGTTTCTGCGACAACTGACACAAAAAATAACTCTGATCTTTATTGCCGTCAGCACCAGCCAACAATCTGTGAATTTCACCGTTTTCAGTAAAAATAGTTTCTTTACGGCAGTAGTGTCCAGTTGCCACATAATCGGCTCCAAGTTCAAAAGCCTTTTCCATGAAAACGTCAAACTTTATTTCACGGTTACACAGAACATCAGGATTGGGAGTGCGACCCTTCTCATACTCCGCAAACATATAATCCACCACCCGAGCACGGTATTCAGCACTTAAATCAACAAAATGAAAAGGAATATTTAGTTTCCGGGCAACTGCTTCAGCATCGTACTTATCATCCAACCACGGACAATCAGATTCGAGCACACCGGTGGTATCGTGCCAGTTCTTCATAAAAAGTCCGATCACTTCATACCCCTGATCCATAAGTACTCTTGCAGCTACACTGGAATCCACTCCTCCTGATAATCCAATTACCACACGTTTTTTTCGACCTGTCATTAACTCTGTATTTTGAGTTGCAAAGTTAATGCTTTTGTGTCTAAAAACATCATTAAGAAAAGGGACACTGAGCTTCTACACTTAGATTAAAGTAACCCTGTCGCAGAGGAAGAAGTAAATAGCTCAAAGCTCGTAGCTCAAAGCTGAAAGGGATTGACTTAGGTGATACCTTTTGAACGTTTTTCTCGGAATTTATGAAGATGAATGGCTGTTTC
>JBEPWN010000346.1:0-3664 GCA_041642395.1 Marinilabilia sp.
GGACTATTTATAAAGAATCATTGGTGTCCGGTAAAATTAAAAAGCAAAGATGGAGATTGCTTCGTTTCACTCGCAATGACGCGTTTCTATTGAGGGCGGGTTTGGGAGTAGGGGTTGGTTTTCGGCAAAAGCCGAAAACCAACCCCTACTCCCAATAAATATCATGCAAGCGCCCGTCATTGTGAACAAAGTGAAGCAATCTATTTTCTTTAACCGGACATCATTAATAAATAACATCGTTAACCAATAAAATAATTGATTGGTTTTGCTGACGGATGCTACCAAAATATTAAATATACCAAATCAGCATTGCCACTTTTTACCAGAAATAAATATATATGTCTGAAACATACCAGAATGCGCCTCTTTTCAAGGCCATTGATAAAATAGATTTTCTCCCTGTTGAAAAACATCATCTCGACAATGGTGTCCCTGTTTCGCTCATCAGAGCAGGAAGCCAGGAAGTCACAAAAATAGATATAGAATTTCCTGCCGGTGCGGTTCAGGCCGGGATACCACTGATTGCCTCCACCACTGCAAATCTGATGCAGGAAGGAACAATGGGAAAATCGTCCATGCAAATATCCGAAACGATTGACTTTTTCGGAGCACTGTTTAACACCCAAACCTATCATCATCACACCATAATCACTTTTTTGTGTTTGAGCAGGCATCTTCCGCAAATGCTGGAACTGGTGAACGAAATCATCACCGAACCTGCATTTTCACAGCGTGAATATGAAATATATCTCCAGAAAAAACGCGAAGAATTCATATTTGAAGGAGAAAAGGTAAAAACCATTGCATCCCGGAAGTTCGGCGAAACAATTTTTGGAGTTGATCATCCATACGGACGACAATTATACGATGTGCACTTTGAGAACATCAACCGCGACCAGGTAAAATCCTTTCATCGAAAACACTATCGGCCGGAAATGGCGAAAATTTACATCGCCGGGCAGCCCGGACCGGAGCTGTTTCCCTTGCTCAATAAATATTTTGGGAAAAACGCTCAATACAGCCCCAATGGTGAAGATACAGTTCCACCCCTATCCTCATCAGACGAAAAGCTAAGGATCATTAAAAAAGAAGGAGCCATGCAATCAGCCGTTCGCATCGGCCGGCCATTATTCAACAATCATCATCCCGACTTTATACCATTACAAATTCTGAACACTATTTTAGGAGGATATTTCGGTTCACGGTTAATGACTTCGGTACGCGAAGAAAAAGGGCTGACATACGGAATAGGCTCCTTCATCATGCCCCTGAAGAAAAGCGGTGTGTGGGGAATAAGCAGCGAAGTTGCCGGAGAAAGCCGTGACAAAGCCATAGAGGCCATTTTTGAAGAATTTGAGCGCCTTCAAAAACAAACCGTTCCGAAAGAAGAGCTTCAAATGGTCAAAAATTATATGATGGGGGAATTGCTGCGCAATTTTGACGGTCCCTTTTCCACAGGCGATATATACCGTACATTGCAGGAATATAATATGGATTTTGGGTTTTACCGGAAAATGATCCGTCACATCAGAGAAATATCAGAAGAAGATATCAGGCTATTGGCCCAAAAATATCTCGATCCAAAGGATTTTTGGATTGTAACTGCCGGAATGTAAAAAATCCACTTCTGTAAATTCGAATTTACCAATTTATTAATTAATTTAGACCCTTTAGGCAAAAGAGAAACATGAGCAACGCCCTTAATACAAATGAAGAGCAGGAAATTCAACAAAGATTTACAGAGCTATTGGAACTATGTCCACGCTGTCAATCCATTGAAGCGAGGAAATTAGTACAAAAAGCCTTTGATCTTGCCCGGGAAGCCCATCAGGGTGTCAGGAGAAAATCCGGCGAATTATATATTCTGCACCCACTGGCGGTGGCACGCATTGTTGCTGATGAAATAGGTCTTGGGGCCAAAGGAGTTGCAGCTGCACTTCTTCACGATGTAGTAGAAGATACCGATTACACCATTGAGGACATAGAGGGAATGTTTGGTGAAAAAGTAGCAGGAATTGTGGACGGACTCACTAAACTGGAAGGAGTATTTGATCAAAACAGATCAAAACAGGCAGAAAACTTCAGGAAGTTGCTACTTACGATGGTTGAGGACATCAGAGTAATTCTGATCAAACTGGCCGACCGGTTGCACAACATGCGAACCCTTGACTCAATGCCCGAGCATAAACGCCTTAAAATTGCAGGTGAAACCCTCTATCTTTATGCCCCTTTGGCTCACAGAATGGGTTTGTATTCAGTTAAATCGGAACTTGAGGACCTGGCTCTGAAATATGAACATCCCGCTATATTCAATGAAATTTCAGCAAAACTCACCGATTATCAAAACAGGACACAACATCTGATTACCCGGTTTTCACTCCCAATTATTGAAAATCTTTCCAAAGAAGGTTATGAATTTGATATAAAAGGAAGACCAAAATCCATCTATTCCATTTGGCGGAAAATGCAAAAAAAGCAAATTCCTTTCGAGGAAATATATGATTTGCTGGCCATTCGCATCGTTTTTAAACCCAAAGCCGGCATACCGGAAAAAGCGCAGTGCTGGGCCATTTATTCCCTGATAACGGATATTTTCCAACCCAAACCCGACCGCTTAAGGGACTGGGTAAGCACACCGAAAGCCAATGGATATGAAGCCCTGCATGCCACCCTGATGGGACCGGAAGGCAACTGGATTGAAATCCAGATACGCACCGAAAGAATGGACGAAATTGCCGAAAAAGGATTTGCTGCCCATTGGAAATATAAAGGCTCGAACGAAAAAGAATCGGAACTCGACAACTGGCTGCAAAGGATCCGGGAAGTGTTGGACAATCCTGATTCCGATTCACTGGAATTTCTTGACGATTTCAAGCTGAACCTCTTCAGCCAGGAAATCATGCTGTTCACGCCCAAAGGTGATGTGAAAATAATGCCCAAAGGAGCTACGGCACTTGACCTGGCATTTGAGATTCACACAGATCTGGGATATAAATGCATCGGAGCCAAAGTAAATTACAAACTGGTGCCGCTTAGCTATGAGCTAAAAAGTGGTGACCAGGTGGAAATTTTAACTTCCAAAAACCAAACACCAAAGTATGACTGGATCAATTTTGTGACTACAGCTAAAGCGAAAACACGCATCAAAGATGCATTTAAAAAGGAACGAAAAGGCATTGTCCAGAGAGGAGAACAAAGGTTGGAAGATGCTCTCAACGAGATGAAGCTGACCACAAACGCCAAAATCCTGAAAAAGCTGCAAAATTATTATAACATTCCAAACAAAGAAGAGCTCTATTTCAAAATCGGGAAAGGAATTATTAACCTCGAGAATCTGAATAAGATTCTTAGCGACAAATCCGCTAATAAGTGGATCCGGTACTGGAGACTGTCATTCGAAAAAAACAAGAACAAGTCTTCAGGGATAAAAAAAATTGTATCCAAAGAGCCAAAAAAGAGCCAAATGGTGGTTTCCGACGATGTAGAAACCGAACCATATATTATTGCCCCCTGCTGTAATCCCATTCCGGGGGACGATGTGGTGGGCTATCTCGATCAGGATGATAAACTCATTTTACACAGCCGTAAATGTCCTGTTGCCATACGTCTTATGTCCAGTCAGGGAAACAGAATCGTCTCTGCCGAATGGGAATCACATAAGATA
>JBEPWN010000347.1:0-3653 GCA_041642395.1 Marinilabilia sp.
TTAGCTAACGCAGATTTACAATCCGAGTTTCTTTAATTCAGGATTTGTAATCCTGCCAAATAATAAACCTTTCATTAAAAGTAACTTGAAAATCCACAACTAAAAGGTGCAGATTAAAAATCCCCAGATCCTTCCGGGATTAACAATGATTAAAGTCCTGTCGTGACATGACTCGCATTTGCTCAACTTAGGTTATATAAAAATTTATCCACAGTAATTATTTTGATAAATTCGATTAATTTAGCGGTATAATAATATCTAACGATCTATTGTGAAAGCATTACTTATAATTTTTTCGGCTTCATGGAAATTTGCTGCCACTTTCCCTGTTGCAATATATGTTTTGGAAATGACTTTCATTGAGACTTTGCTGTACACCAACATTGGTGGAATAATTGGCATAATTGTCTCTCTCCTTTTATCGAAAGGGATCATTTATCTTTGGAATATGTCCATTTCCGGAAAACAAAAAACCCGGAAAAAACCCAAAAAAATATTTACAAAGCGCAACAGGCGTTTGGTGTTGCTGAAATCAAAATATGGCATGCCCGGAATTGCCGTTCTAACACCTGTTCTTTTATCAATACCGCTTGGTACATTTCTTACTGAAAAATATTATGGGCACAAAAAAGGCAGCTATCTGTATCTGTTTCTTGGGCAGATTGCATGGTCATTAGTTATTACGATACTTCTCACACAAATACAGTTCTCTATTTAATCCTCTTGCCCAGCATTTTTTGTTTATGATCCATCCTGCATAAAACCTATTGAACAGCGTCATTGCGAGTGGCTACCCCAATTAATTTGGGGCATAAGGCGTACATGACAGAACTGATAGGTCCCTGAAAGGGGCCAATTTGAATAACCCCGGGTGGAAAACCCGGGGTAAGCTGAACAAATGGGACCAGATCCCCGAAAGGAGGTCAACTATTATTTTACTGATTTCTTCCTTATTACAAAAATATGTCATTGGCAGCAAATGAGCCTGCCCCGATCCCCCGGGGAAGCAATCTAAATCTTTTTACCGAACACTAACAATCAAAAATCATAAGTATTATTCAGCAAACCCTAACAAAACGCCGCAATTTTCTAAAAATCAATATCTTTTGCTTATCTTGGAACTTTACCGCCTACGCATTTCACTTCGCTTGACAGATAAATAAAATTGCAAAAGGTCAAACAAATCTTGTTTAACCTAAATTTAATAGAGATTATAGATATGAAAATAGCATATATTGCCACCTATCCCCCACGGGAATGCGGAATTGGTACTTTTACCAACAATTTGTTCAAATCAATGTTGCAGAACAGTGACGGCAGAGAAGAAGAAAATGAAGGATTTGTTGTCGCGATGAATGACAACAGTCAGAAATATGAGTATCCCGAGGAAGTAAAATTAACCATCAGGCAGGAACGTCAGGAAGATTATTTACAAGCTGTTAAGTACATTAATCTAAGCGGGGCCGACCTCTGTGTGCTCGAGCATGAATTTGGTATTTTTGGCGGTCAGAGTGGCGTATATATCCTTCCTTTGCTGCACAGGTTGAAAATTCCTGTGATTGTAACGCTGCATACAATACTGAAAGACCCGTCATACAATGAAAAGGCTGTTTTGCAACAAATATGCAAGATGGCCAATAAGATAGTTGTAATGAGCCAAAAAGCCATTGATTTTTTGGTAACCATTTACGATGTGCCAAAAGAAAAAATTGAATTTATATCTCATGGTGTTCCCGACATTCATTTCAACCCCGAAAAATCAAAAAAAGAGTTTAAGCTGGAAAACAAGAAGGTTTTGTTGACTTTTGGTTTTATCGGACGCAACAAGGGAATTGAAACAGTCATCAAAGCTCTGCCCAAAGTTGTTGAAAAGCATCCCGACATTATTTATATTGTTTTGGGCAAAACCCATCCCAATGTGCTGAGACATTCAGGCGAAGAATACCGCATTTATTTAATGCGTCTGGCCAAAAAACTTAAGGTCGAAAAGCATGTTGAATTTCTTAATGAATTTATTAACGAGCAGGATTTGTTTAAATATCTGTATGCTTCTGATATTTATATAACTCCCTATCTTAATGAAGCCCAGATAACCAGTGGCACCCTTTCCTATGCAGTTGGAGTGGGTTCGGCTGTTGTTTCTACACCATACTGGCACGCTGCTGAATTATTGGCCGAGGGAAGAGGAAAGCTTTTTGATTTTAACGACTCCGATGGTCTTGCTTCCACGATAACAGGTCTTTTAAATAATCCAAAGGAAACAGCTGAGCTGAGAAAAAGAGCCTATGACTATGGCCTTGAAATAACATGGCCTAAAACAGGTGAAAAATATGTTGCGCTGGCTTCTTCAATTCTGAAGGAAGGTCCTGAGGTAATTGAAAAGAAGGAAAACATAATGGATCTACTGATCCTCCCTCCTTTTTCACTGGCTCACATCAACCGTTTGACAGATGATACAGGTATCATTCAACATGCAAAATTCGGTATCCCCAACTTAAAAGAAGGCTATTGCCTGGATGATAATGCCAGGGCTTTACTTATGGTATTGATGGCTTACAGGCAAACAAAAGACGCCCGGGCACTTGAATTGTCTCCCATTTATTTAAGCTATATCCACTATTTACAAAATGCCGATGGTACGTTCAGGAATTTCCTGAGTTTTAGCCGGAATTTCCTGGATGAAGTTGGCTCTGAAGATTCTTTTGGACGAACCATATGGGCACTGGGATATTTAATGAACAATGCCCCCAACGATGCCTATTACCAAACCGGCAGGGTGGTGTTTTTCAATGCAGCTCCCAATTTCGAAAAGTTACAATCCATAAGAGGCATTGCCAATACCATGCTTGGTGTATGTGATTACCTGAAAAGTAATCCCTCAGACGATTCAATGACTGAAAGATTAAGGAATATGGCCAATACCTTAATTAATCATTACAAAGCAAACGAAACACCTGAATGGAAATGGTTTGAACCAATTCTTGCTTACGATAACGGAATTTTACCTTTAGCCCTGCTTCGTTCATCAGAAATACTAAACGATAAAAAAATAACAAGGATTGCCATGGAGTCGATGGACTTTCTGACAAAGCATACGCTCAAGGATGATTATTTATCGATAATCGGAAACGAAAAATGGTATAAAAAAGAAGGTGAACGTTCCGTTTTTGCCCAACAACCGATAGATGCCATGGCCTCGGTTTTGATGTACCATCAGGCTTATCATCTGACAAAGGATAAAGACTATCTCATTAAGTTATATACCTGTTTTATGTGGTTCTTGGGCGAAAATGATCTGAGAATGAGTTTATATGATTTTGAAACCCGGGGTTGCTGCGATGGATTTGAAAGTTATGGTGTAAATCGCAACCAGGGCGCCGAAAGTTCTCTGGCTTATTTAATTTCTCATCTCACCTTGCTACAGGCTTATGAGGAGTTTCATGAATCGGATTAATTTCCTTAGGGCCTGCTGAAATAGTCAGCAGGCCCTAAATAAGCCCTAAATAAGTCTGCACTTGAGAAGGAAAATTGTTAACATCTTACCTTTTTATTAATTATTAAACATTGAGCAGGCTGAAAGCCGGCCCGGGGCAACGTCCCGGGGATAGTAACAACACCCTATAACCCCCGTTTTGTTGGCCGCGTCGCGGCCA
>JBEPWN010000348.1:0-3647 GCA_041642395.1 Marinilabilia sp.
GTATTAAAGGACTTGGAAAGGTTGATAAAATCTACCTGGACAATACCAATCTGATTTATAACCTGGCCAGTGATAATGCCAATACCGGCAATGTCAGAGAAACCTTTTTCTTTAATCAATTACGGGCAAAACACGATATAATAATATCTCCGGTTGCCGACATTTTAGTGGATGAATACACTTTTGAGGTGGGAGGAAAGAACAAAGGAATGCAACAAATTCAGAAGGTTGAAAATACATTTGTTGTTAAGGATGATATTGAACATGGGTTTTTGAATACGATACCGTTGTGGCATTTTGGGTTTTTGTATTGATATCAACCAATTATATTACTTTCCGATACAGAATTTCTTAAAAATATTCCCCAGCACTTCATCCGTTGAAATCTGTCCTGTAATCTCACCCAGATAATACAGCACTTCGCGAATATCCTGGGCTATAAAATCGCCTGAAACATTGTTTTGCAAACCTTCGAGAGTACGTTGAATGCCTTCGCGGGCATTTTTGAGTGCTTCGTAGTGTCTGGCATTGGTCACCACTACTTCATCATTGTCGATGGCACCCGTATCTACAGTTTTGAGAAGTTCACCTGTAAGTTTGTTTAGATTTGTATGTTTTTTTGCCGACAAGGGAACAATGGCATCTTTTTCGGCAAGTTCTCGGAAGGCATTTTGCGAAAACCGTTTTTTGACGGTTTCAGGTTCAACCAAATCGGTTTTGTTAACCACCAGTATGACTTTTTGCTGGTCGGAATGGATGTGTTTTTTAACCTCCGAAACGACTTTGTGAATTTTTTCATCATCGTCCTGAACATCCATCATCACCAAAACGATGGAAGCCTGTCTGATTTTGCTGTAGGTAAGGGCAATGCCCAGACTCTCTACTTTGTCGATCGTATCGCGTATGCCGGCAGTGTCGATAAAACGGAAGGTTATGCCTTCGATATTCATAACGTCTTCGATGACATCGCGGGTGGTACCGTGAACATCCGAAACAATGGCTTTTTCTTCCTGCAACAGTGCATTCAGAAGGGTCGATTTGCCGGCATTGGTATGTCCCACAATGGCTACAGGAATGCCGTTTTTAATGGCATTTCCCAAAGAAAAGGAATTGATCAGTTTCTCGAGCATATGATCAATATGCAATACAAGATCGATGAGTTGACGACGGTCTGCAAACTCCACGTCTTCCTCGCTGAAATCAAGTTCCAGTTCAATGAGTGAAGTAAATTCCAGTAATTTGGTCCGCAGGTTGGTTAATTCATCGGAGAACCCGCCTTTCATTTGTTTCAGGGCCACACGCCGGGCCGATTCACTGCGGGCAGCAATTAAATCGGCAACGGCCTCTGCCTGGCTCAGATCCATTTTTCCGTTGAGGAAAGCACGTTGGGTAAATTCTCCGGGACGGGCCAGGCGTGCTTTACGATCGGTTAACAATTGCAGTACTTTTTGCTGAATGTATGTGGCACCATGACAGGATATTTCAATAATATCATCTCCGGTGAAAGAACGCGGTGCTTTAAATAGGGTCACCACCACTTCATCAATGTCTTTTTCTCCATCGGTGAGCGTACCGAAATGAACTGTATTTGGGAGTTGATCTCTGAGTATTTTATTCTTTCCTGCAGGCCTGAATATTTTTTCGGTGATCGGAATTGCATACGGACCAGCCACCCGTATTACAGCTATGGCCCCGCTTCCTGGAGGCGTGGATATGGCACAAATAGTATCGTCAAGAATCATGAATTTGCATTTTAATGCAAAGGTAGTATTATAAACGCGATGTTGGATTTTAGACGATAACCATTGCGTCTTAAATCCAACATCAAAGACAAGTCCATCAGGAAAGATTGCTCCTTTAGTTTTCCTGATATTGATAAATGTCTTCTTCGTCCATAAATTCTTCAGAGGCCACTGTTATTTCTACATTATCTTCGTTAACCACCTGGGCTGAAAGGAGAATAGAAGGAACCAGCTTGTGACCATTGTTAACTGTAATGCTTGCATTAACCGGTCCCTCGTCATTGGCCAGTTTCATTGCCATATTGGCTGCAGATTGAGCCATAGCATCAATAGGCTTGAAAATAGTAATGGTTTGATGACCTGCAACAATATTCCGTATGGCCTCGAGTTCGGCGTCCTGACCTGCCACCAGTACATCACCTTGTAAGTCATGTTCTTTGAGAGCCCTGATGGCCCCTTCGGCCAACTCATCATTTCCTGCAATGATTACATCAAGATCATTGTTCGAATTGTTTAGAAACCCATTTATTATCTGGTAAGCATGGTCTGCATCCCAATCATCAACATATTGATCTATCACAATATCAATGTCCCCTTTTTGGATAAGAGGTTGCAATATGTTCATCCATCCCAGGTGAAGCAGAGTTGCATTATAGTCTTTGGTAGGCCCTCCAAGCAAAGCATATTTACCCTGAGGTGCCATTTTTGATAAATACTCTGCCTGTAATTCACCTATTCCGATATTATCAGTAGATACATAGTAATCCACATTGCAATCCCGGATCATCCTGTCATAAGATATTACCGGAACTTTCTTTTTATGTGCTTCTTCTACGATGTCGCGTGAAGCATGCAGGTCAACCGGTATCACCACCAGTACGTCAACTTGTTCGTAGAGCAGTTCCATTGCCTGATCCAATTGAGTGGGGGAATGTCCGTTCGCAACACGAACTATCAGGGTGCCTCCCAATTCACTGATTCTTTGCTCAAATGATTCTTTGTCTTTTTCCCAACGTTCGATTTCGAGAGTGTCCATGAGGAAACCGATTTTAGGTTTGTTGTTACATCCCAACAGAATAGCAGCAAGTAACATCATTTTGAAGAAATAACTGAAAGCCTTCATAGGAGTGGTTTTAGGATGAGAAATTTTACTTAATATACAAATTTTGTTTAGAAATGTAAAGAGTTTTTTATTGCTTAATTAGAAATTTTGTATTAAATATTTTAATTAGTACCCAAATTGAGCGATTCCGCTAAACGATTAAGAAAATGTAAGGATTTCACAAAAAAGATTGGTGAAAGCCAACATTTTCTAAATCGGGGTTAACTCTAAGTAAAGCGGTACTTCGCTGAACCCGTATCGCTCAACTTAGGTAGTAGCTGTGAAAAGTTAGTAATTGTTTCATTTTCATTCGAAATCTCTTGTAATAATTCGATTTATAGTTTGAGTCGGATTTAATGATTAAAAAAACAAAGAGAATATTTTCCAGTAATTTCTGTTTTCTTGTTTGCAGTGTATTCGACTACTTACTTGCAGATATTATGTTGAAAAGAAAATATGATTATTTGAATGGCTTCCTGTGACAAAACATTGAAGGTTTTGGGTTAATTGTTATCTTCACAATCCCAAAATATATTTATATGAAGGTTAATTTGTCCCATTATGATAATAGCTGGTACAATCCGGGTCGGGGAATTCTAATTCGTTCCCTTTGGTTTGTTGTGAATGCATTGTTTTTTATCAGTCCTTTTTTTCCAGGCTCTTCGTTTAAAGTGATGTTGCTCAGACTGTTTGGTGCTCGAATAGGAAAGGGAGTGGTTATTAAGCCGAGAGTTAATATAAAATATCCCTGGTACTTGTCCACAGGCAATTATTCGTGGATAGGTGAGGGGGTTTGGATTGAT
>JBEPWN010000349.1:0-3617 GCA_041642395.1 Marinilabilia sp.
CAGTGATATAATAAAGAAGATTTATTGAATCCCTGGTTTATTGTTATTTAGAAGTGGGATAAAAGCTATTTTTTACAAGTGCTTGAAACCATAGTCCGTTATAAAAAAGCCTAAACGCAGATGCGCAATGGCGTAAAGTTTTCATTAAGAGAGAGTTGCTGGCAATGCTCGTGGATATAAAAGCAACTCTTTACCAGGCATTTGCAAAAGCTTAACGGAGTATTGTGAAAAATTGCGTGTAAAAATAGTTATTTTTGCAAATCATTTTTATTTATGGCAACAAACGAATGGTAGTATTGGAAGGTAATTAATTAAATAGTAATCAAAATTTTATGGAATACAATTTATCGCATTTAAAAGAGCTTGAGTCTGAGGCAATACATATAATTAGAGAAGTCGCCGCCGAGTTTTCCAATCCGGTCATGCTTTACTCTATAGGTAAGGATTCGTCCGTGATGGTTCGTCTGGCAGAAAAGGCTTTTTATCCTGGTAAGGTTCCTTTTCCACTGATGCATATTGACAGCAAATGGAAATTTAAAGAAATGATCAAATTCCGGGACGCTTATGCCAAAGAAAATAACTGGGAATTGATCGTTCATTCTAATAAAAAAGGATTTGAATCAGGAGTCGGACCGTTTACTCATGGTAGTAAAGTTCACACTGATACCATGAAAACGCAGGCTTTGCTTGAAGGATTGACATTGCATGGATTTGATGCTGCTTTCGGAGGGGCACGTCGGGACGAAGAAAAATCACGCGCCAAAGAGCGCATTTTTTCATTTAGGGATAAATATCATCAGTGGGATCCTAAAAACCAGCGGCCTGAATTGTGGGACATTTTCAATGCTGAAGTGCATAAGGGAGAATCTATCAGGGTTTTTCCGTTAAGTAATTGGACAGAGCTTGATATCTGGCAATACATTCGCCTGGAAAATATTCCTATAGTACCGCTTTACTTCGCAAAAGAGCGACCTGTAGTCGAATATAATGGTGCTTTAGTGATGGTGGATGATGATCGGATGCCCAAAGATATTGCTGCTAAAGCAAAGCATAGAATGGTCAGATTTCGTACACTTGGTTGTTATCCTTTGACCGGAGCGGTAGAGTCGGATGCTGATACAATCGAAAAAATAGTGGAAGAAATGATGACCACTACTCTCTCCGAACGCACTACCCGTGTCATTGATTTCGATCAGGATGCAAGTATGGAACAGAAGAAAAGAGAAGGATATTTCTAGTTACTGATTAATTATCAATCAGGAACCAGGAAGCATCCAGCCAGCAACCATTGGCTAACAACAAGTAACAAGTAACCAGAAACAAACATGAAAGAGAATACCACTCCTTTAGATATACAAACATTTCTTGCCCGCGATGAACAAAAGGACCTTCTTCGATTGCTTACAGCAGGATCGGTTGATGATGGAAAATCTACCCTCATTGGCCGTTTGCTTTTTGACAGTAAGCGAATATATGAAGACCAACTGGCAGCACTCGAGAGTGATAGTAAACGGGAAGGACATGCCGGCGGTAATATTGATTATGCTCTGCTTCTCGACGGACTGAAAGCCGAACGGGAACAGGGAATTACCATTGATGTGGCTTATCGTTATTTCAATACCAATAAGCGTAAATTCATCATTGCCGATACTCCCGGACATGAACAATATACCCGTAATATGGTGACGGGAGCATCTACAGCCAATCTTGCCATTATTCTTATTGATGCCACACAGGGTGTAATCACGCAAACACGTCGGCATACATTTCTTGTCAATTTGCTGGGTATTCAGCACCTGGTGCTGGCTGTTAATAAAATGGACCTGGTTGACTATGACGAAAAGATATTTGATAAGATCCGGGCCGATTATGAAGACTTCGTGGCCCAGCTTAATATTCCTGATGTTACTTATATTCCTATGTCGGCGCTTAATGGCGACAATGTAGTGGACGAGAGTAGCAATATGCCATGGTATCACGGACAGTGTATGCTTGATTTTTTAGAGACTGTGCATATTAGCAGCGATCGCAACTTTGAGGATTTCCGTTTCCCGGTTCAGTATGTGCAACGACCCGATCGTGATTTTCGCGGCTTTTCAGGAAAAGTATCTTCGGGCATTGTAAATAAAGGTGATGAGGTGATGGCTTTGCCGTCAAGAAAGAGATCACATGTTAAAGAAATTATCTCATACGACGGGTCCTTGGATAAAGCATTTCCTCCTCAGTCGGTGACTTTGACTCTTGAAGATGAAATTGACATCAGCAGGGGCGAAATGATTGTACATACGGATAATGTACCAAAGGTGGAACGTCATTTCGAGTCCATGTTGGTCTGGATGGATGAAGAGCCCATGGATCCTTCAGCACAGCTAATTATTAAGCACAATACCAATAAAACCAAAGCTCGATTCGATAAAGTCCGCTACAAGATTGATGTCAATACGCTGGAGAAAAAAGAGACGGATGTTCTGACACTCAATGAGATCGGACGGGTGGTGATGACTACCATGAAACCATTGTTTTTCGATCCATACAAGAAAAACCATCATACCGGTTCATTTGTCCTCATTAATCCTGTTACTCACAATACAGTGGCAGTAGGGATGATTATTGATAAAGTGGATTCCAATGATTTGCCTTCACGAATTACTGCAATGGATCGTGAAAAAATGAATCATGGTGAAAGTCTGATTTCCCCCGAAGATCGTCAAAAACGATATGGGCAAACAGGACAGACTATTTGGATTACCGGATTGCACGGGAGTGGTAAGCGTGAGCTGGCATTTACTCTTGAAAAAAGGCTGTTTGATGAGGGAAAAACAGTAGTGGTATTTGATGGAGCAACTGTTCAGGCCGGATTGTCTCATGAACTGGACTTCTCTTTGGCTGATCGGGCCGAACATCTTCGCCGCATTGCACATGTTTGTAAAATTCTTAACGATCAGGGTGTCATTACAATTTGTGCGTTTATATCACCTAAGGAGGATATTCGCAATCAGGTGAAAGAGATTATTGGCGGGGATCGTTTCAAGCTATTGTTTGTAGATCGCGATGTTGAAGAATGTCGCAAACGTCAGCCTGAATTATATGAAAAATATGACCTTGGCAAAGTTGAATTTTTGCCCGGGAAAGATTTGGACTACGAGGTTCCGGAGGATGCCATCAAGATTAAAGAAAATATAGATTTGGAAATGATTGTGCAGGCGTTATAAAATTTGTTTCTGTAGATTCTGTGGAAAAAAATGTATTTCATGAAAAAAATTCTGATTGTGTTCGGGACCCGGCCGGAAGCCATCAAGATGGCGCCGGTTGTTAAAGCTTTTAAAAACGATTCTGAGAATTTTAGCACCAAAGTGTGCGTTACAGCACAACATCGCGAGATGCTGGATCAGGTTTTGGATTTTTTTGAAATTAAACCGGATTTCGATCTTGACCTAATGAAACCGGATCAAAACTTGTTTTCCTTAACGGGTGATATTCTGAATGGCTTAAAATTCGTTCTTGATGAGTTTTGCCCTGATGTGGTTTTGGTACATGGAGATACAACTACTTCCATGGCCGGGGGGCTCGCAGGTTTTTATTCCGGCGCAAAAGTAGGTCATGTGGAAGCCGGTCTT
>JBEPWN010000350.1:0-3607 GCA_041642395.1 Marinilabilia sp.
ACTTCAATAAATATGGCACACCAATCAGTGATGAAGAAGCAAGTGCCGGCTATTACTCTGCCTTTCTCGATCGTTATGCCATAAAAGCTGAAGCCACCACCACCACACGAACAGGCATCAGCCGTTACACCTTCCCCGAAGGACAGTCCAATATTCTCATAGACCTGGGTCACGGACTCACAAATGAATCGGGAGCTTTCGTAAATATGATATCCGATACTGAGGTGGAGGGTTATAAAATGATGGGAACTTTTTGTTATAATCCCGATGCTGTATTCCCTGTATATTTTGTGGCGCAATTCAGCCAGCCAGCCCTTAAGCGCGGGTATTGGAAGAAGCAACCCCAACTCCCGGGTGCCCGTCAACAGTGGTCATCAACCAGCGGGAAATATAAAATCTACAACAATTATTTTAAAGAACTGGCTGGTGAGAATATCGGAGCCTGGTATACCTTTGATACAGAAGCGGGCGAAACCATCGAAGCCAAAGTAGGCATCTCCTTTGTGAGCATTGAAAATGCCCGTGAAAATCTCAATGCCGAACAGCCTGACTTTGATTTTGAAAATACCCGGCATGAAGCGTTAGAAAGCTGGAATCATCAGCTCTCAAAAATTGAAGTGGAAGGTGGATCGAAAGACGACAAAACCATGTTCTATACCGCCCTCTATCACCTGTTGATCCATCCCAACATCCTGCAGGATGTAAACGGTGAATATCCTGCCATGGAATCTCCCCGTATCCTGAAAAGAAACGATGGCAACCGGCATACGGTTTTTTCACTGTGGGATACTTATCGAAATGTCCATCCATTCCTGTCGCTGGTTTATCCCAAACAACAGACCGATATGCTCAACTCGATGGTGGACATGTACCGGGAAGGCGGTTGGCTTCCAAAATGGGAACTTTACAGCCGCGAGACCAATGTCATGAACGGCGATCCTGCTCTCATCGTGCTTTCGGATTCATATCTCCGCGGACTTACTGACTTTGATATTGAAACGGCTTATGAAGCCATGATCAAATCGGCCACCACACCGGGGGACGAAAATAAAATCCGACCGGATAATGATTTTTACAGCACCCATCATTATGTCGCTTTCACCGATAGTTTTGATCACTCCGTGTCGCAGGCTCTGGAATATTACATAGCTGATTACAGCCTTTCTCAACTGGCCAAAAGGCTGGGGAAAAACGACGATTACAAGATGCTGTATGAACGGTCTCTTGGCTATAAAAAGTATTTTGACGCGAAGTACGATCTGTTACGTCCTTTGGAAGCAGACGGCACTTTTATGCCAAATTTTAATCCATTGCAGGGTGAAAACTTTGAGCCCGTACATGGTTTTCATGAAGGAAATTCATGGCAGTATTCCTTTGCTGTTCCTCATGATATCGAAGGCCTTATCAAGCTGATGGGTGGCGAAAAACGATTTGTTCAGCAACTGGAAAAAACATTTAGAGATTCACTTTTCGATATGGGGAACGAACCCGACATGGGATACCCTTATTTGTTTAATTATGTAAAAGGCGAAGAATGGCAGACACAGAAAACCGTCCGGCAATGCATCCGCACCTACTTCAATACGGGTCCTGCAGGCCTACCCGGAAACGATGACACCGGAACCATGAGCACCTGGTTAATGTACAGTATGATGGGCTTCTATCCAATTACCCCCGGAAATCCGATGTATACTCTCAGCTCTCCTGTTTTCGACAAAGTAACCATTCATCTCGACAGCGATTATTATCCCAATGAACAAATTGTGATCGAAACAGTCAATAATACTCCGGAAAACCTATATATCAAGAAAATGGAACTGGGGGGCAAAACCTTCTCTGAATATTTTATCTCTCATGATGAACTCATCAGAGAAGGACACCTTAAATTTTATCTGAAAAAATAATATGAATAAAATACAGACTTGCGCACCCGAAATGGAAATGTTTGAATAATCGGTTGTTGCAAAAAATAAGCCCGGCCTCTGAATATAAGAAATATCCGAGGCCGGGCAAAAAAATAATAATTGATCAATATTAATTGGCTACGGTCAATTCATCATCGACCAATGTTTTCCGGTCATTCTACCAGGTGTAAATAAACAAACCCCAGTGGCACCATTTTCCATGGAAACTCTGATGGCTTCTTTTAACTGCCCGGCGCTCAATCCGTGGTTCTCAGGATCGGGCTGATTGCTTTTATTTTCGGGATCCGGACAAATAAACAAACCACTATATATCTCAGCCTTTCCCTCAACAGCATCTACGCCTTCTTTGGTCATTTCTCCTATCCATTCGGTGTCTTCCAGATAAAAATCATTGTAATTCATCGGGTAAAAGGCATCCAGATTCCAATTGTTCCATTCCTGGCGAACAATCTTCCTGGCAACAGAATAAGGTCCGGGAAATACAGCTGCTGAAATTTCTTTGTTTTCCTTGTGTACGGCATCAGCAAGCCGGTTAACCAGTTTAGTGATCAAATCATAGCGATATTGCTTCCACTCCTGAACACTGGCCCTATCCTCAACTTCAAGGATGTTTATCTCTGTTTCTTCTTCAAATCCAGTGACACACGAATCACAATAACAATAATCAAAACGATGATATTCCCGGTCCATGACCAGATCATACTTTTCCCATAAGCCTCTGGCCAGAATTACATCAGGAAACCGGATGTAATCCAGATGGACCCCATCAATCTCCGGGACCCGGGCAACATCCACATACATATTTTCCAGAAACTGATAAACACCTTCCCGGTTCGGACATAAAAAGGTGTAATACGAAACATAAGCAGGATCCGTTAGTGCCGATTCCCCTTCCCCATTCACCGCATACCATGAAGAATCCAGCTTCTCCGAATAACTCTGTAACATTGTCGGAATCCATGCGTGAAACTCAAGCCCGGCTTCAACAGCCAGGCTCCCGACTCTTCGATAGGTTTCCGGATCCTGCCCTCCATTATACATGAGTGCATCAATACCCTGGGATTTCAATTCTGAAAAGTTTTCAGCAATCTCCTGATCAGTAGCGTTCCCGGGCCCGGCCATCCATGCATGGACCGGTATCTTTTGCTCTGATTCATCACAACCTCCCAGCAACAGTAACAAAATGAAAAATAAAAAATTGTATCTCATAACAATAGATTGTTAGATTTTTAGATGTTAGATGTTAGATGGATTGTATCATATTGAAAAACAACTTTTCAACACCTTGAATGTTTTAAATTTAAATAATTAATTAACAGGCCATTACAAAGGTTTGCCTGCCTTGTAAATGACACCTTCTGAACAAACACAAAATTACTAAAATACTTTCCCGACTTTATAGATAAACACTAATTGTTATCCTTAGACATAGAATAAGGGAATGCTTCTTTTTCGGTACCTCTCGATTTATTAGGTTGATCAGTCATTTCAAATTCCACATGTGCTCCCTCCATCAGGTCGAAATAATTAAGATAGTTTTTTGTCCATGGCTTTCCATTAAAATACATCTTGTCGATGTAACGATTATCAGCACTATTTTCCGGAGCTTCCAAAATTAATTTGTTTCCATTCTCCAACTCAACGGTTATTCGGGGAAATAACGGAGCACCCAACACATACTG
>JBEPWN010000351.1:0-3588 GCA_041642395.1 Marinilabilia sp.
GGAATTTCTATTGTAGCCTTTGGAACCAGTGTTCCCGAGCTTGCCACATCTTTAGCCGCGACGTTAAAAAAAGAGATGGATGTGTCGATCGGAAATATTATCGGATCCAATATTTTCAATGTTTTTTCGATTCTTGGAATTACCGCTGTTCTTAAGCCGTTGGAAGTTTCTCACCAGGTTATTTCGGTGGATATGATATGGATGGTGGCCATTGCTGTTTTGTTGCTTTTATTCCTGATTCCGCTTCGGAAAGGCGTTATTTCCCGATGGAAAGGTGTCATTCTTTTATTGGTGTATTTTATTTATATTTGGTTTTTATATCACTCGTAAAATGGTAACAGGTCACAACATAGAAAAGCAATACGGCGACTTAAAAGTTCTTAAAGGGATTGATCTCACCATTGATGCCGGCGAAATTGTCACTATTTTGGGTGCCAGTGGTGCTGGAAAAACCACCCTTCTTCAGATTTTGGGTTCTCTGGATAAGCCTTCAAATGGGGAAGTGTCTATCAATGGAGTCAATATCAGCAAACTCAGCGGAAAGCAACTGGCTCGTTTCAGGAATGAACACATTGGCTTTGTATTTCAGTTTCATCAACTATTGCCCGAGTTTACAGCACTTGAGAATTGTATGTTGCCCGGTTTGATTGCAGGAAAAAGCGAAAAAGATTCGGAAAGCAGTGCTTTAAAATTACTTGATTATCTCGGATTGATGGATCGTCTTGAGCATAAACCTGCTCATTTAAGTGGCGGCGAGAAACAACGTGTGGCCGTAGCAAGGGCATTGGTTAATAATCCTCTTGTGGTATTTGCCGATGAACCTTCCGGTAATTTGGATTCAAAGAATCAGGATGAATTGATGGATTTATTTGTTGATTTGCGGAAACAGTTTAATCAGACTTTTGTCATTGTTACCCACGATCAGCATCTGGCAAGTAAGGCCGACCGGACTATTCATATGGTGGATGGCATTATAGTCAATTAGTTTTATGGTTTCAAAAAATGATCTGAAAAAATTTCTCGACGAAAAAGCTGCATATTATGAAGCACGATGGTTCATTGATGATGATCCGGTGCAAATTCCTCATTTATTTCAAAATAAAGAAGATATTGAAATTGCCGGTTTTCTGACTGCCACTCTGGCGTGGGGAAAAAGAACCATGATTCTTAGATCGTGCCGTCAACTGATGGAACGAATGGATATGGCACCCCATGATTTTGTTATGAATGCTTCGGTCAGTGAAATTAGCATTCTTTCAGGATTCGTTTATCGCACTTTCAATAGTCTCGATGCAGGATATTTTTTGAAAGCACTGTCTAATATTTACCAGCAAAAAACAGGGCTTCATGCGGTTTTCTCTGATGGATATGCACTGGGCGGAATTGAGGAATCTCTCGCATATTTCAGAAGTGTTTTTATGTCGTTTGATGCCCCCGGCCGCACAGGGAAGCATGTTGCCAATGTATTGAAGAATGCATCGGCCAAAAGACTGAATATGTATCTCAGATGGATGGTTCGTCCCCACTCGCCGGTGGATTTTGGTTTATGGACCAATGTAGATCCGGCTCATTTGCTCATTCCCCTTGATTTGCATGTGGCAAGAGTTGCCCGTAATCTTGGTCTGCTGGAAAGAAAGCAAAACGACTTAAAGGCAGTGAACGAACTGAGTCGTCAATTATCGGATTTTCGGCCCGGAGATCCTGTGTCATATGATTATGCATTGTTTGGGTTAGGGGTGTACGAGAAATTTTAACCTGCATAAACCGGATTTTTATGTTTCAGTTTCAACAATTTTCAATTATTCAGGAAAAGGCTGCCATGAAGGTTGGTACGGATGGTGTATTGCTTGGAATCTGGACTCCTGTTAACAGTGATACTCATCGCATATTAGATGTTGGTACCGGTACCGGACTGGTTGCATTGATGCTTGCCCAGCGATGTTCGTCTGCCAGGATTGATGCCATAGAAATTGACCTTCCTTCATGTGAAGATGCCCGTCGTAATTTTGATGCATCACCCTGGGGCGACCGGTTGATTCTAAGCAATGCATCTTTTCAATTATTTTCAGATTCATCGCCTGACCGTTATGATCTGATTGTATGCAACCCTCCTTTCTTTTCCGGTGGACTGGCAAACTCCTGCGAACGCAAAGCTACAGCACGTCATAATTTCTCTCTTAATAATGATGAATTGCTTGATGGAACTCTCAGTTTGCTCAATGAAGACGGTCGGTTTTCTGTGATTCTTCCTTTTTCCGATTATGAGAAATTCCGCGTGAAAGCTGCACGAAAAGGATTGTTCGAATACCACAGGCTATTGGTGAAACCCACGCCGGAAAAACCTGTTAAACGGGTAATTTCCCTTTGGAGCATGAAAATGCATGAGGATCTTATCTCGGAAGAATTGACAGTCGAATTGTCCAGACATCATTATAGCGATAATTTTAGGCGTATGGCCGGTGAATTTTTTTTGAAGTGAAAAGGTGTGATTCAGGTTCTACGCTGATATCTTAAATGATTATTTCACACGCAGGCTGAAGGCCCAACTTAATTTTACAAAAAAACATTAAGCTGCCCTTACAGGGCGACAATATAAATTTTCAAATAACCCAACGCGTTGCATTGGGCTGGATTAAGCTGGGCTTTCAGCCCGAAAAAATTATTTAACCTATCCCCTGGAATATAGAATTACTAATTCAGGTCTCTTTATTAGACTATCAAAATTTTAACGGATCATTGAACGATGCAATGTTAAATGAAATTGCCAAGCTCAGTCAATACAGCCTGAAAGGCTAATTTAATTCAGCCCGGAGCAGCGCTCCGGGAAATATTATGAGTATTTCATAAGCGGGCTGAAGGCCCAACTTAACTTAAAAAAAAACCATAAGTCGCCCTTACAGGACGACAACAATCATTTTCAAATAACATAACGCGTTGCTTTGGGCTGAATTTAGCCGGGCTTTCAGACCGAAAATAATATTCCAATTAAGTCCCATTCTTTAAAAATATGCGAATCAATATCCCTAAAATAGATAAATACAAACCTCATTACGGTCCCAATTTTATATTGGGGTTACCGGTCATGCTGTCGCAGGCCGGCCAGATGATTGTGCTTTTAGCTGACAATTTGATGGTGGGGCAGATTGGGACGGTTCCGCTGGCCGCAGCTTCATTTGCGAATACGGTTTTTGTAGTGGGAATGGTGTTTGGAATCGGCATGGTCAACGGCCTTACACCGCTGGTCGGCAAAGCCAGTGGGGGAGGCAATAGCGCGTTGGCAGCATCGTGGTTTAAACAAGGGCTGTACACCTTTCAGGCTGCGGGGTTATTGTTAACCGTGGTGCTCTGGCTGTTTTCGTATGTAATGCCATATATGGGACAGCCTGCTGATGTTGTTGAGGCTTCTTTGCCTTACTATCGCATATTGGTTGTTTCCATGGTGCCATTCATTTTGTTTTTTACTTTTAAGCAATTTGCTGAAGGTCTTGGCAATACCCGCATCGCAATGATTATAACTATTTCGGCCAATATCCTGAATATTTTTCTCAATTATTTATGGATATTCGGTAAATGGGGATTTCCGGCGAT
>JBEPWN010000352.1:0-3588 GCA_041642395.1 Marinilabilia sp.
AGAGAGGCAAAGGGGGAAATCATATCTAAAATTAAACAGGGTAAGCATTATGAAAACCAAACTATGGGGTATTTTTATACTCGTTCTAACGAGCATGTTGTATCTAACCGCATGCGATAACAGCACAAACCCGGGGATTGAAGATTCTTTGGAGCTTTTTGCAGGACTTGAAACTGTTACGGAAGCCAGCAACACGACATTAACAATAAACAAGGGAAGTAATCTTCGTGATGATGGATATTTCAGCGTCAAAATCAGTGGTGCTTTACCACATGATAGAATTAAAAATGTTGAAACCGAAGCATGGTGTCTCGAATGGAAAAAACCATTGAGATCAAATAATGATGTTCATGAAGGAGTGAAATGGTTTGACACAAGCAATAATTCTAAGTGGAAACCACTCAATTATTTTTTCAGTATACGTCATGATTTGCAATCGCAGTACGATAATTTGACATACAGAGAAATACAGGCAGTTGTGTGGGCCCTTTCAGGGTATATGGGTATCGCGCCGGAGTTTAATGTTGATAAATTAAATGATAGTGAACTTCCGAGCACTCATAGAGAAAATGGCAGAGCCAATTTTGATCGTGAGCTTGTAAAAGAAATAACTTCAAGAGTACTAAGTAATTACTCATCAAGTTCAATAAAATTTGGCGGATTTGCTCTCCAAACTCAAAATGATGAACAAGATGTTTTTGTCCCAGTATCCCGAATTCAACTCTTGCCGGATCCACTTGCAATTGGTGTTGATGAAACTCGTACAATGACGGCAAGGGTATTTGATGAAGATGGTGATGAAGTAGTGGATCCTGAAATTACATGGAATATTGACAACGAAAGTATCGCTAATGTGGATGAAAACGGAATGGTAACCGGAGTTATTGTTGGGCAAACATTGGTTTATGCTACAAGTGGTGGAGTTACTGCAAGTGCAGTGGTGAATGTAACTCGGACTGTTGATAACGTCGGTAACGATTTTATCATTGGAATGCTACCGAATTTTGATGCGACTAATACAATAGAGCTTCATTTAACCTCTAGTGTAAATACTACCGTTACTGTTGACTATCCTATAAATAATCCCACTTTTACAACTTCTGTTAGCCTAACGCCGGGTGAAATCACGATTGTGGAAATACCTAATGGTTCTTCGGTTTGGAATGAAGGAACAGTACAAAATAACGGAATCCGTGCTTCTTCGGATCAAGATTTTGTAATGTATGCAATAAATCGACGCCCATTTAGTACAGATGCGGCAATTAATTTACCTATTAATGTATTGGGAACAGAGTATGTGATAACAAGTTATACGCCGTCTCAAACAAGAGGGTCAGTATTTTCTGTTGTAGCTGCGTTTGATAATACGGAGGTCACTATAAATCCAAAGAATAATTTGACTGGTGGTTTTTCAGCCGGAGAAGAATTCACTATCACACTAAACAGTGGCGAGGGTTTCTTGGGTAGCTCCCAAGCTGATTTGACAGGGACACTAATTACATCGTCTCAGCCTGTATCCGTTACTAACGGGAATAGGTGTGTAAATGTTCCTCCTGGTACTAGTGCTTGCGATCATATATTTCAAGTGGCCCATCCACTGTTTAGTTGGGACACTGAGACAATAGCTGCTCCATTACCAGACAGGCCCAATGGATCTATTTACCGAGTAGTAGCCGGTGCAGATAACACAACTGTGAGTCGAAATGGAAGTGTAGTCGCGACTCTCAATAAAGGTGAGTTTCACGAAACGGGGATTGTTTCGGGGACTCAGGTCTTTTCAGCTAATAATCCGATTTTTGCAACTCAGTATATGCCTGGACAGAGCACCGCAGGTGCAACTACGGGAGATCCTGCCATGGGTAGTCTGATATCTACCGAGCAGTTCCTCTCAGCATATACGTTCTCAACTATAGGGGGTGGGCAATTTAATCAGCATTGGTTAAACATAATCGCTAATAATGATGATGTTGCAAATGGAACAGTTCTTCTTGATGATGCAGTGGTATCGGCGAGTGAATTTACAGCTATATCCGGAACGAACTTTTCATACGCTCAGATTCTATTGAGTGAGGGTACCCACACTACGGTATCGGGCAGTAATCCTCATGGAATTTATGTGATAGGGTTAGCCGGTTTTGATTCCTATATCTATCCGGGAGGTGCAGGTATCAGTGATTTTAATTAGCGATAAATAGGTCACAAATTAGAATAATAATCTATTATTTATAAGTTTGATAATTTGATAACTACATAAAGGGTAGGACCAGAAATGGTTTTACCCTTTTTTATGATAAAAAGAGGCCATATTAAACCTTCTTAAGACATTTTATATGGTACTTACTCAAATGGTGTGAACTAGTTGTCTAATTGTGAACTAATAACATTTAATTTTTAGAAGAGACTTTTTTCTTGAAATTAAATATCAATTACCAATTTTTGTTTACTCACCAACTACGGTTACAACCAACCTCCTCGCACCACCCCGATTCCTGTGCTCACAAAGATAAATTCCCTGCCATGTTCCTAAGTTGAATTTTCCATTGGTTACAGGCACGGAAACAGAGTGACCAAGAAGTGAACTCTTGATGTGAGATGTCATGTCATCCGGTCCTTCCAATGTGTGTTCAAATAATGAAGTGTCTTCCGGAACCATTCTATTGAAGTGTGACTCAAAATCTCTTCGAACCGAAGGATCTGCATTTTCATTGATTGTTAAGCCGGCGCTGGTGTGTTGGATGAAGATATGTGCAACTCCTGCTTTGATATTTTCCAGTTCAGGAACCTTTTGAATAATTTCATCCGTAATGAGGTGGAACCCCCGAGATTTGGGTGATAAAGTAATTGATTTCTGAATTGAGTTCATGATTTAACCAAATATTCCTTTTATGGATCCACCGTCATGGCTGATAGTTTGTCCGGTTACATACCCGCTGTGAGGAGAGAGCAGCCAAGCGGCAAGAGACGCAAACTCCTCTGCTTTACCCATGCGTTTTACAGGAATATTTTCAACCATCTCATCTTTAGCTTTGTCGTAAGATATTCCTTTCAGACTGCTGTTATTTTTGATGACTCTTTCGATGGCGGGCGTTTCGTGCGAGCCGGGAGCGAGGACGTTTACGGTTACTCCCTTATCGGCGATTTCAAGCGCCAAAGACTTTGCAAAACCAACCACTCCCGCTCTGAATGAATTGCTTAGCGTCAAGGAGGGCAGAGGCTGTTTCACAGACTGGCTTTCAATAAAGAGCATTCGTCCGTACTTCTTTTCAATCAGAAGAGGAGCCAATCGCAATGACAGATCAATTTTCCAGCGCATGACCAGCTGCCAAGATGAATCCCAATCGGCCATGTCCGTATTTAAAGGAGTTCCTGTAGGTGGGCCTCCGGCATTGAATACTATGCCGTGAAAAGCTTTTTTCTGAACACTTTTCTCGATTTTACTCAGTGTTTCGCTATAGAGAATACTTCCTTCCACAATGTCAGTTTGATCCTCGTAATGACTAAACTTTTCCCTTAATAAATTACCTCTGCGAGCTACAAGGACTACATGTGCTCCTTCCCTGATTAGTTGTCGCGCAATGGCTTCGCCAA
>JBEPWN010000353.1:0-3572 GCA_041642395.1 Marinilabilia sp.
GGAAGCGGGACCGGGAACTTATATTGCTCCCGGTTGGTAAATTGACCAATATTGCACTTGCCCTTGCAAAAGAGCCTGCCATTGCAGAAAAAATCAGAATAGTGTGGCTTGGGTCGAACTATCCTAAACCTGGCGAGCATAACCAGAATTATGACATCCCCTCGATGAACTATATCCTGGATACTGATGTTCCGTTTGAGATGGTAACAGTGCGCTATGGCGAACCGTCCGGTACTACTGCGGTGAGAGTCACCCAGGCCCAGATACTGCACAGGATGCCGGGCATAGGTCCGCGTATATCCGAACCTGTAATCGGTCGTCATGGCGGCGAGTTCCATACATGGGGCGATTATTCGGCAAACCTTTTCGAAAAGTACGGTATGGGGGGAGACCCACCCGGCAGGCCGTTGTTCGATCAGGCTGCTGTTGCAATAATTAAGAACCCTGTATGGGCGGAAAACTACGAGCATCCTGCCCCAATTTTTTCCGACGGACAATGGATTGAGAGGCCGGATAACGCAAGGAAGATCATCATCTGGGAATGGTTCGACATTTACGGTATAATAAACGATTTTTTTATTGTCATGGATGATTATGTAATTGCAGAAAGACCTTAATGTTTAAGATCCCGAATATTGTTTCTTGCGTAAAGGCAAAAAAAATGACTATTATTTAGTAACATTTGTTTTATTGAAAAAAAATGAAAATCATATGAAAAATCTTATTCTTATTCTAATTGCTACGTCTATTTTTTCTGTGGCACAGTCACAGGTTACTGGTGAAAAATATTATAACCAAGTTTTTTATGAAGATTTTGACGGACCTGTTGATAATCATATCTGGCAAGTACTAACCGGAAGTGAACACGGTGGAGACCTTTCCCGTGAAAGATGTTATGTTGAAAACGGACTGCTTAATATGATTTTCATTAATGATCCTGCCAAAGGTTACCTGAGTTCGGCTATACAAACGAGAGATGAATTTTTGTACGGTAGATGGGAAGCAAGTTTAAAACCAACGGATGTTCCCGGTGTTCTGAACTCCTTTTTTACTATTGACTGGGACAATACAGCAGACGAAACCTCAGGAAGCGATGGCACCAAACAGGAGGTAGATATTGAATTCCTGAGTAAATCATTTAAGGATGAGACAGGTGAAGTGCATCTTGCTTTGCACGAAAGAGGTAACAAATCTTTTCAGACAAACCCGGATATCAGTGTTGATTTTAACCCGTCAGCAGATTTTCATGTGTGGGGATTTGAAATTACTCCTGAATACATCGAATGGTTTGTAGATGATACGGTGCTTCACAGATATACCTACGCAGAAAATGAAATTACTGTAGACGCACCTTACATGCTTAAACTTAACTTCTGGTCTTCTGAAAATTGGGTAGGTGGTCCACCGGAAGAGAATGTAGAATGTGTTTACCAGATCGACTGGATAAAATTTACTCCGTTACATTTGTTAAACGAGGATTGAATCGGAGAGGTAGTCCATGCGTAGAATACCTCTCCTTTGGGTACCTGATTAGCGCTGTATACTGAATTTCAAATCAGTTTTGGTACTGTTCTCTAGGGTTGGGAACCCATTTTTCTTTGCCTCCTTCCCAAACGAATTTCATGTTATTGTCGGATAGTTCCTGCTTTGGTGCTGATTTGCGGTATTCTTTCCACATTGCAGTTACGAATGGATCAAAGGCTTTTGTCTCATGTGTGGGACGTGGATATTCACCCCGTGCTTCTTTGTAAGGATCATCTTCACGCATCCAACGGTCGGTGTAGTCAAAATAAGCATCATGCCCCCAAAGTTTGACAGCCTTTAAGTATCTTGCAGCCAAAGTTGTTCCAACCCAGGCTGATGATGTGCAACATTTTCGGTAGCTTTCCGATGTTTTATCCCATTTTTCCCATTTTGAGGGATGTTTTTCCTCATAAGTATCTCTTAGTCCATGATGCATTATCATTTGCCAGAGGGCTGTTTGTCCGAACCATCCTTTTCCGTAATAGGTTTGCGTATCTTCCTGAAAAATGGCGGTTGGAGGCAGGTTGGTCATTTCTGATTTATCCAGCATAAGACTGGCAAAAAGGATGGGCCATTTTCTGCCACTTGAATGTCCGCCACCTTCATTCCAGTCACCTCCATTCATAGCAAGCCCGTACAAATCAATGCCTCGCTGTATTAGTCCAATCGTTAGCTTTTCTTTTTTTTCATTTGGCACATCCAGCATAAGCATCAGACTGGCCATGGAAACAACGCGTGCATGTTCCCGCCCATAGTTTGGGCCATTTTCATACGGAACAAGCTCTTGCTGCCCCCAGCTCATCTGATGGTCGATCCACGGACGCTGAAAATATCGTTCAAATTCCTCCCAATCGGGAACGTTACCCACAGGATCAAGCTTCGGAAGGATATCCCATTCAATATCACTTTTACTGAATATTGGTTTTTCAGTACCGGCATACGGTGGCCGAAATGCATCTTCCGCAGGAATTTCATTAAGACAGGTTAATACGGCGATAGTTTTTAATGTTACACGACTCTTTTTCTCCGATGGCATCATAATATTCTTGCAAAAATTATCCACTGGAAGGGTAGTATTGCTGATAGATGAAAGCAGCGAACGGTTGGGAGCTAAATTCAACGGTAGCACTACGCTTTCATTTTTTTTATACGATTGATTTCTCGAATCATAACCCTGACCAGTGCCTGCCTTAAGGACTATCATCGAGCCATTGCGCATAGTTGTATCAATTTCCAGACTGGTATCGCCCCAGTGATTGATTTGGATTTTCGTGTTGTCATTTTTTACCGGCCCGGGAGCAGGGGTTATTTTAACGATTTTCACCGGGCCAATCACCCACCAGTCGCCTGTTATAAACTGTCCTGTAATGGCCGGTTCTTCAAACGTCCAGGAAATGCCGTACTGACTTACGCTTTTCCGTTTTTTAACTTCGGTCATAGCGGCATTACCGACCTGGCAGCCAGCCAAGCCAATAATTAATGAGGAAACCAGAAATAATCTCAAATACAATGCTTTAATATTCATAATTACTGTTTTATAAAAAATGTATGAATTTTTTTAATCATTTTATTATTTTTTACTCTACGAAATTCCAAAGTAATAATAAATAAAATTGGAAAAAAACCGGATAAGGAAATACTTTGAAAATATCTCTCTAAATATATTTTATTTGCCTTTTTTTATTGAGTTAGTAAGGATTGACTAATTAGAAAATGTTAAATATTAAATTTTAACTTAGCGCTTCTAATAAAGAAAAAAATCATTGAAAAATGAATTATTCAACATTATTACTAATACTTTTAATTTTTTCTTGTTCCTCAGGGCATGAAAAAACGGAAGAACATCAGTCGTCGCATCACATTATCTTTGACACTGATGCCAATAATGAGCTTGACGACCAACATGCCCTGGCTTACCTCTTGTTCAGTGGTGATGTTTTTGCGGTGGAGGGAGTCACGGTGAATGCAACAAGTGGTCCGGGGTTTGGGGGAATTAGTGGCCATATTAGTGGACACTATGAAGAGGCAAAAAGAATTATGCAACTTTG
>JBEPWN010000354.1:0-3555 GCA_041642395.1 Marinilabilia sp.
AACTGCCTTGCATGGGAACATCATAAACAAACTTTCCGATCAACAAACCAAGGCCCAACTCAAAAAGGCCGATAACAAGAAAAGGCAGGAGTTTGGCCACCAGAAATGTTGATTTTCGAACGGGTGTAACATTAATTTGCTCAATGGTGCCCATTTCCTTTTCACGAACAAGATTCATGGCCGTAAGGAACATTCCCACTACTGATACCAAAACAACCAGAATACCCGGAAGCATGAAGTGCTTATAGTTAAGCTCCGGATTATACCAGAAAGAAGATTCGGTAACAACGGCTGATGAGGGCTCCCGGCCTGTAAGCTCAATGATGAAATTTTGACCCAACCGTGCAGTAACCTGCTGCAAATATGCATATCCCAATTGTGCCTGTTGGGAATTAATGGCATTGGTCAGAAGCTGTACTTTTCCGGTGTAGCCCGAAACAAGATCTTTTTCAAACTCATTGGGAACCACCAGCACCATATCACCGGTTCCTTTTTCAATGCCTTCAATAGCAGCATCTACAGATATTTCAGGTGCTTTCACAATAAAAAACGGCGATGCATCAAGCTCTCGTATCAAGCGGCTGCTCAATGGTGAATGATCCTGATCGCAGACAACAATCTCAAGATTTTTCATTTCGAGAGTTGCGGCATTCACTAAAACCAGCAACTGTACCACAGGCAATATAAAAATGAGACGCAAAATGGTTTTGTTGCGAAAAATCTGGATGAATTCCTTTTGCAAAAGATAATATAATATCCTCATAAACAATAGTTTATTCAAGCCTTATTTTAAAATTCCGGATGCTCAACACCAGAAAAACCATGAAAAACGAACTCATAATCAGCAATTCCTGCCATATTATCAGCACATCTGCTGATTTGAACATAACATCTTTCACAGCCTGGATATACCAACGGGGTGGCATTGCCAAACTGAGCCATCGCAAGGGTGCAGGCATATTATCTATAGGGTATATGAATCCTGACAACAAAATAGTGGGAAGCATCAGGGCAAAAAGAGAGATGAACATGGCCACCATCTGACTGTTGGCAATGGTAGAAATAAAAATACCCAGTGAAAGGGAAAGCAGGATGTAAAGCAGATTAATAACAGCCAGGAGCAGCCAGCTCCCCAGCATGGGCACTTTGAAAATAAAAATTCCAATCATTAGAATGGTTGCCGCATTAATAAAAGATAATACGACATAAGGGGCTACTTTTCCGATGATTATTTGCCATGGTTTCAGAGGGGATATCAGTAAAACCTCCATAGAACCATATTCCTTTTCGCGGGTGATGGAAATGGAAGTCATCATGGCAGATACCAATATCAGTATCATGGCCATTATTCCCGGCACCGACATAAAAACACCTTTTAGGGAGGGGTTGTAAAACATACGCACCTCAATGTCAACCGGCATCAAGTGTTGACTTTCCGCACCCATCTCCTGCCCCCCGAATCGGGAAATAATGCCTCCCGCATAATTCACAAGTATTTGAGCGGTGTTGGCTTCCGAAGCGTCCGCAATTAACTGAACCTTCGCAGGAACCGGAGATTTAATTTCTCCACCAAAATCTTCAGGAAAAACCACTGCCATCTGCACATCACCCCGGCGCAAAGCTGTTTGCATCTCTTCTTCATGAGAAAAATATTGTTGTACTTTGAAGTATCCGGATGAAACCAGCCGGTCGATAACCTGGCGGCTGGAATAATCATTTGCTTTATTCATCACACCTATATTGGCATCATTAATTTCGGTAGAAATGACATACCCGAAAATAAGTATCTGTGCCAGCGGCATAATAAACAATACAGCCAGTGTCCGCGAATCCCGGAAGATATGCATCGATTCTTTTTTAATAAAAAACCAGAGTTGCTTCACGTCCGCTTATTTTTTCTTGTGAGTTTAATAAAAACATCATTCATCGTTTCACATTCCAATTGTCGTTTCAGCTCCCGTGGTGTATCAAGAGCCACAATACGTCCTTCATCCATAACCGTAACACGGTCGCAATATTCTGCTTCATCAAGATAGTGAGTGGTCACAAAGACAGTAATTCCGTTTTCTGCGGTCTCATAGATCATTTCCCAAAACTGACGACGTGTTATGGGATCCACGCCACTGGTGGGTTCGTCAAGAAAAACAATTTGAGGCCGGTGCAAAATGGCCACCGAAAAAGCGAGTTTCTGTTTCCATCCCAGAGAAAACGTGCCAATCAGCCTTTTCCGTTCTTCATACAAACCCAGCTTCTTCAATGTTTCATCTGAGCGGATTCTGATCTCTTTAGCTCTCAGGCCATAAATAGCACCATACAAACGAGTATTCTCAAAAACGGTCAGATCATTATACAGAGAAAATTTCTGACTCATATAGCCAATATTCTGCTTCACTTTCTCTGGACTGGATTTCACATCATAGCCGGCCACTTTAACAGAACCGGTGGTAGGGGACGACAGTCCGCACAATATTTTAATGGCAGTGGTTTTTCCGGCACCGTTGGCACCTAAAAAACCAAATATCTCTCCCTTTTCAACATGAAAAGTAAGACGATCATTGGCGATGAAATCTCCAAATTTTTTCACCAGATCTTTTACTTCGATCACGTCCGTATGACGAAATGCTTCATCCATAATTTTCCTGGTTTTCTTCACCTCCATGCATCAACGACATAAACCGATCTTCAATATTTGGTTGAATGCGCTTCACTTCGACACCTTCATGTCCTTTTTGTATCAAATATTCTTTCAGTTCACCGCTTTTATCATCTCCATGCTTAAACGTTAGATGTAGTTCTTCTCCAAAGGGAAAAACAGAAGCTGTTTCACTAAAAACTCTGCAATTATTAATGAGGTGATACATTTTAGTGCCGCTCACTCCAAATAATAAGTCCTCAAAACCATCGATTATCTGTTGAGGGGAAGCAACATCCAGAATATGTCCATTTTGAAGCAGAGCCACCCGGTCGCACAAAGATGCTTCATCCATATAAGGCGTTGATACCAGAATTGTGATACCCAAATCGCGCAATTTTTTGAGCATCTGCCAGAATTCACTTCGTGAAACAGCATCCACCCCTGTAGTGGGTTCATCGAGCACCAACAATTTGGGCTTATGTATGAGCGCACAGGAAAGGGCCAGTTTCTGCTTCATCCCACCCGACAATTTTCCGGCAGGACGCTTTTTAAATGGCTCAATTTGCTGATAGATATCGCTCACCAAATCATAGTTCTCTTGAACCGTAGTACCAAAAACACTGGCAAAAAAATGGAGATTCTCTTCCACCGACAGATCCTCATATAATGAAAACCGACCAGGCATATAACCTATGATTTGACGGATTTGACGGTAATCTTTATCCGGATCCAGCCCCCATAAATCAACCGATCCCTTATCAGGGAGAAGAAGAGAAATAATGATGCGAAACAAGGTGCTCTTCCCCGCGCCATCGGGTCCGATAAGTCCAAACAATTCGCCCTCTTCAACCTGCATGCTCACATCTTCAAGAGCACAAACGGTTCCGAAATATTTTGTCAGTGAATTTACTGATATCATA
>JBEPWN010000355.1:0-3547 GCA_041642395.1 Marinilabilia sp.
CCACCCGGGAATCCTGTTTAATCATATTATTGAAGGCTTTAATTCCCCGGGTTTGCTCATCGTCTGCTTCAGAAGCATTAACTACTTTCCCGCCCCAGAATGTATTATCGGCAATAATAATCCCTCCTTTCTGCAATTTATCGAACACCAGTGAATAATAACCAACATACTCCCGTTTATCGGCATCAATGAAAACCAGGTCAAAAGTTTCATCAATTGAGGGTAACAATTCCATTGCCGGACCAATCATCTGCACTATTTTGTCCTGCAATCCTGCTTTTTTAAAATAGTGCCGGGCCATTAACTCCAATTCATCATCCAGTTCGATAGTAACTAATTTTCCATTTTCTTTAAGCCCCCGGGCCAGGCAAATAGCAGAATATCCGGTAAAGGTTCCTATCTCCAATATTCTTCCCGGCTGAAGCATTTTTGAAAGCATTGTAAGCACCTGCCCCTGCAGATGACCGGAAATCATTCGCGCCCCCAGAACTTTAAGATGTGTCTCACGATCGAGTTCTTCCAGGACAGGGTCTTCCTGTTCAATATGCTCCAGGATATACCTTTCCAGTTCATTTTCTTTTTCCATAAATCCCAGCTTTTTATGTCCCGGTGCCCTTTCTATCTGTAAACCAGCCGGCTCATCTGCTTTTCATCCAATATTTCATTTGCCACTTCAAGTAAATCGGTAGGAGTAATGGCCTCAATTTTTCTGAAAATGGTCTGTATAGAATCCACTTTATTAAAAAGCATATAACTTTTACCGATAGTAAGCATCAAATCCTCCCGGTTTTCACTCGAAATGGCTATCTGCCCCATCAACTGTTTTTGAGCCTTGCTCAGTTGCAATACCCCCAGCTTCTTTTCCCGCAGCAGTTTAAATTCTTTCAACACAATGCCAATTGCCTTTTCAAGATTTTCATGATCTGTGCCAAAATACACGTTAAACAGACCTGTATCGGTATAAGCCGTATATCCCGATTCAACATTGTAAGCCATGCCTTTTCGTTCACGCAAGGCCATATTTAATCTTGAATTCATTGCCTGCCCCCCTACAATGTTGTTTAGCAACACCATGGCAATCCGTTTTGGGTGCATCACATCGTAGGCTATATTTCCCATCACACAATGCGACTGCCAGGTATCTTTTTTCTCCACCCGTGCTGAAGGTTGATAGTTTTCAAACTGCTTGCGCTTATTTTTCCGCAACCGGGGTTCAGCCTGCCCAAAATACTTCTCAATCAGCTTTATCAGGTTTTCAAAATCAATTTTCCCAACCGAAGAGATTACCATTTCATTGGTATGGTAATTATTGGCAATAAACCGCATAATATCATCACGGGTGAAGGCAGAAAGGTTTTCTGGATTACCAAGTATATTACGTGCAATGGGATGACTGTTATACATCAGTTCTTCAAACTCGTCAAATATCAGTTCAGAGGGCGAATCTTTATACGAGTTGATTTCCTCCAGCACCACCTCCTTTTCCCTGTTTAGTTCTTTTTCAGGATAAGTGCTGTTTAAAAGAATATCGCTGAGCAGTTCAGCTGTCCGGTCATAGAAACCCGAAAGAAAGGTTGAATACAGCGTAGTTTCTTCCTTTGTGGTATAGGCATTTAACTCGCCTCCAACATCTTCAATCCTGCTGAGGATATGAAAAGCCTTGCGTTTAGCCGTTCCTTTAAAAACTGAATGCTCAATAAAATGAGCAAGGCCATGTTCTTGCGGCTTCTCATCACGCGACCCGGTATTTATTAATATTCCCAGATGCCCTACAGGTGAAGTGTCAGGTTTATGTATAAGGCGGATGCCGTTAGACAATGTATGTGTCAGATAATCAATTTCAATCATTAAAAAATAAATAAGGGTGCAAAATTACGAAAAGAAAAGGGTCCGGCAAACGAATAGTTGAAATGGGATTTTTTTCTTTTTCATCCTGATTTGAAATAAAAATTCTTTGTGAATTTAAAAAAATGGTTACTTTTGCAACACCAAAACAAAGGGGTGCCATAGCTCATCCCGATAATTATCGGGAGGTAGAGCACCAAACAAAAAAAGGTGCCATAGCTCAGTTGGTAGAGCAACGGACTGAAAATCCGTGTGTCCCTGGTTCAATTCCAGGTGGCACCACAAAAAGAGGGAAAATGAATGTTTTTCCTCTTTTTTATTTCAGTTTGCTCTTGTGTATTTTCAGACAAAGTTGTAAACTTGCACTCCGAAATTCGAATTAAAGTTTAGGATAAACTTTGAACTTTAAACTCGAAACTTATCGGGCCTATAGCTCAGTTGGTTAGAGCACCTGACTCATAATCAGGGGGTCCCTGGTTCAAGCCCAGGTGGGCCCACTTAAAAATCAGAAAGTTACAGGGGTGAAATTTTCACCCCTTTTTCTTTAGGTAAAGTATTCGGTAAAGTTTCTAGGAGTTTCCTCCCTGAAAAGCAATTCAGATCTATATCCACTTTTAAGGACCATGCATACAGTATCAAGTGTTATATTTGTTTGGATTAGTTAAAGACAAAACATCTTTAAATTCTTTTCTTAATGACACATTCAGAATCGGACATTGAAATTCTCAAAAAAGAACTCGCAGCGAAAAGTCGTGAATTAAAAATTGAGAAAGCTTTTGAGAAAGTAAGAGAACATGCTATGTCAATGCGTCACTCATCTGACTTGCAAAACATTGTCAATATAGTTGCCCGGGAATTGAACAATATGAACCTGGACATTACCGGGGTATTTATGCTTATCAACAATGATGAAATTGATAAACAGTTCACCTTTTGGGGATCTACAGGTGTTGCAGAAATATATATGAAAAAAGCGGCTATACCTTTCCTGGATCGCCCCATTTACAGAGTATTGGCTGAGGCAACAACCAAAGGGGAGCATTTTTTTGTAGAGGAATATACAAGGGAGGAAAAAAATGAATTCTTTGAGCATTTATTTAAATATCCGCCCTATAATTCATCTACTCCTGAGTGGAAGGAGCAGGTTTTTTCCCGTGCGGGTGGCTATACGAGGTCTGTTTCTGTTTCTCATTATACATCCATTTTTGTAGTTAATCATTTTGGAAGAAGATTGTCGGATGATGATAATAAGATTTTAAAGCGCTTTGGGCAAGTTTTTGAACAGAGCTACACCCGGTTTCTCGATATCCAAAAAGCAGAAGCCCTGGCGCGTGAAGCAATCAAACAAGCATCTGCCGACAGGGTCCGGGGTGAAATTGCCAGTATGCGCACCTCCGAAGACCTCAAACGTATTACCACGATTATCTGGCGGGAACTGGAAACACTGGAGGTACCTTTTATACGTTGCGGTGTTTTTATTGTTAGTAAAGAAATTGAAGAAGTTCAGGTTTTTTTAACTACACCGGATGGTAAGTCACTTGCAGCATTGAGTTTATCCTTTGATGCGAATGAACTCACACATAATGCTGTTAAACACTGGGAAAAGAACCAGATTTATAAAGAGCACTGGAATAAGGAAAAATTCATTGAATGGACAAAGTCAATGATTGATACCGGACTAATTCAAAATGTAGAAACCTAC
>JBEPWN010000356.1:0-3543 GCA_041642395.1 Marinilabilia sp.
CTTCAAATCCTGATTTTATAATACATCCTGAAAGAACATTAATAAATTTCCTTTCATCAAGTTCAAGCATAGAAACCATTAAGCTCTCTATCTGAACATTATTATTGCGTCCGTCAATGCATAAATCAAGCACACGGTCGCGCAAATGCTGATCATCCATATCCGCAATTCTGGATATCTTAAATCCATTCTGATTTAAAATTGATATATTCAATAACCTTTTCAGGTCAGCATCTGAATAATACCGAATATTTGTAGCAGTTCGCTTAGGCTGAACAAGTCCATAACGACGCTCCCATATACGTATCGTATGGGCTTTTATTCCGGAAATTTTTTCCAGATCTTTTATGGAGTAGATTGCCATAATTAAAGATGTTTCGACAAATTAACGACTGTAGGAACCATTTGTTCATACCCAGCACAAAAATAAGGAACAAAACGGGATAAAAAAAAGAGTATCCTGCATGTAATAATGATCCAGCAGGATACTCTTTGCTCAAAAAAAGCAAATATTAAGGAAGAATAACCTTATCAATCACATGAATTATCCCATTCACTCCCTGGATATCAGCTAAAATAACATTCACCTCTCCTTCGATCACAACCCCGTTGTCAACATTAATATCCAAAGATTTATCGGAGTTTAATGTTGGAACCATTCCGTTAGACAATTCGGACGAAGCAACGTTTCCATTTACCACATGCGAAAGCAACACCTCAGTCAGGGTCTCATTGTCTATTTCGTCGATCCCTGATACCTCAAGTATTCCGAATAATTCATCAAATGCATCATTAGTGGGTGCAAACACGGTAAAAGGACCTTCTCCACTTAATGCGTCTACCAGATCAGCTTTTACCAGGGCATCGACAAGTATTGAAAAACTACTGTTATCCAGTGCAATATCTACAATTGAAAGAGGTGTCACCACTTCATCAATAGCATGAATAATACCATTGGTAGCCACTACATCGGTTATCACAACACCACTTGTACTGTTTAAGGATACACCATCATCGACGTTAATTTGTAAACTTGCCTGACGCTCCTGGGCAGGACTCAGTGTTGGGACATAGCCTGATGCTACATCAGCAGCCGGCACAAAACCATCAACAACATGATAAAGCAATATCGGCGTCAAGTCATCAGCTGTCAGATCATCCAAAGTGACCCCCAGGTCTGCGAACAATTCATCAAACGCAGCATTTACCGGAGCAAAAACAGTATAAGTAACATCTTCATTGTCTAATGCATCAGCCAAATTCGCTTTGGTAACAGCTGCTGCCAATGATGAAAAACTGTCATTGGCTATCGCGTGACCTGTTAAGGACAAGGGTAACACCACTTTATCAATAACATGGATCACCCCATTGTCAGCTATTACATCAGTATCAGTGATATTCGCCCGGTTATTGATCTTTACAACATCCATATTAATGTACATGGATAATGTATAACCCTCCTGAGGTCCATCACTGAGTGTGCTGTAATACCCTGTTTCAACTTCAGAGGCCATTGCCCCGCCTTCCAAAACATGATAGAGTAATACATTTGTTAAGGTTGCATCGGGAATTTCTTCCAGACTTGATACCCCCAACTCATCCAACAAGCTGGCAAAAGCATCATTGGTAGGTGCAAAAACGGTAAACGAGGCATTTTCATTATCCAACGCATCATCTAACCCGGTAGCCTGCAAAGCCTGAACAAGAATTGAAAAATCAGGATTCTCCGCTGCTACATCAACAATGGTATTGCTCTCCTCAGGCGCTACATCATTGTCATCATCTTCATTACAGGAAGCCATTACAAAAACTCCCATCAACATAATTGCCATAAGTTTGAAACTAACTTTCTTCATGACCTTAAATATTAAATTAGACTATTTAAAAATAAACTCAAAATAAAAACATCTTTTAATGTGGTTTTGTTCATTATTTAATTGAATATCTTAAACAAATATCTAAAATCCAAACTTGCTTAATGTTAATTCGCTGTTTTCCAACTAATTATTGACTTAATAGACAAATAAATTTTTTGAATAAAGCTGGCAGGTCATATTTTTTTCATGTGAGAGTATATCATTAAAACCAAAGAAGAAGACATACACTATAAAATTTCCCTAACTTTGATTTTTAAATTCACCGTTAGTCCAGACACTTCGGGATTAGATGTTAGGTGAAATTGTATTATATTGAAAATAATTTGCTTAACGCAATTCAAGATTAACAATTGACTGACAATCTATTACAAAAGTTTCACAGACTATTATCATTATACAAAAAATAAAAACTACAAATAAATGATAAAATCGATGACCGGTTTTGGAAAGTCAGTTTGTGAACTTCCAACCAAACGTGTAATAATTGAAATAAAATCCCTCAACAGCAAACAGCTGGATATCAACACCAGAATCCCAAATATTTACCGGGAGAAAGAACTTTCCATCAGAAATGAGATAAGCCAGAAATTGCAACGCGGTAAAATTGATATTTCATTTTATGTGGAGTCAATGATGCCCGACAGAGTATCTCAGCTAAATGAGGAAGTTATTTCGACTTACTACAACCAGTTAAAAAGCGTGGCTGAAAAACTGGGATTGAACGACAATACTGACTTTTTGCGGATCATAATGCCTTTACCTGATACGTTAAAACCCGCGCAGGCCGAACTTGACGAAGAAGAATGGAAGGCAATCAGCAAAAGTCTCACCAATGCTATTCAGCAGTTGGATGATTTCCGCCGGCACGAAGGCCAGTCAATGTTCACCGATATAGAGGAACATAATAACAGCATCGGACTTCTCTTATCTCAAGTTACTCCTTTCGAAGAGCAACGCACAGTCAAAATCAAAAACCGCATCAAAGAACATCTGGAAGAAAACAATATCAGTGGAAATATTGATGAAAATCGTTTTGAACAAGAGTTGATATACTATCTTGAGAAACTCGATATCTCAGAAGAGAAAGTCAGACTCAGCAATCATTTACAACATTTTGCAGAAACACTGAAAGAAGAAGTGCCGGTTGGAAAAAAACTGGGTTTTATTTCACAGGAAATGGGACGTGAGATTAATACGCTGGGATCAAAAGCCAATGATGTAGAACTTCAACGACTGGTTGTAAACATGAAAGATGACCTGGAAAAAATCAAGGAACAAATTCTCAATGTACTATAATATGGATGAAAAGATCATCGTATTTTCAGCTCCTTCAGGATCGGGTAAAACAACCATTGTCAAACATCTGATGGAGAAAAATGAAAAACTGTCATTTTCAATATCAGCAACCAGCAGGGCTCCCCGTGGAAAAGAGAAAAACGGAGTTGATTACTATTTTTTGGATGCGGAAACCTTCCGTCAAAAAATTGCCAATGATGAATTTCTTGAATGGGAAGAAGTTTATGAAGGAACTTTTTACGGAACTCTGAAGTCTGAAGTCGACCGCATCTCCAGAGAAGGAAAAGTGGCGGTTTTCGATGTGGATGTGGTGGGAGGTACCAACATCAAAAAACAATACGGTGACAAAGCCTTAGCCATATTTGTAAAA
>JBEPWN010000357.1:0-3530 GCA_041642395.1 Marinilabilia sp.
CCGGAACAAGGGTTACCTGGTGAGGCAGCACTTCAGTGGCCATTCTTAAAAAATCTTCACTCGGATAACCTTCAATATTGAACTCCGTTGTAATCAAAGGTCTTATTTCATAAACATCCTTGCGGGTTATATGTCGCTCATCAGGCCTTGGGTGCACTGTAATGCCTTGAGCGCCAAATTTCTGGCAATTTATTGTAGCTTCTTTGACGCTGGGGATTTCACCTCCGCGTGAATTTCTTAACGTAGCTATTTTGTTAATGTTTACACTAAGTCGTGTCATTTTTGTATTTTTGAAATTGCAAGTTACAATTTTCAGTTCGAAATTAACAAAACAAGAATAAAGATTTGCTGGCAAAAAAATTAATATCAGATGTTATTCCTGCCATAATGAGCAGTGAGAAAGGACAGAAGGTTCTAAATTCAATGGATTTATACAGGGTATCGCATCTTCCTGTTGTTGAAGATTCGCGTTACCTGGGATTGGTTTCCGATAAATTGATCTATGATATGAACCTGCTGAATGAACCCATTTCAAAGGAAAAGGATAAATTCTTTACGGTCCACGTGCACGAGCAGCAGCATATTTTTGAGGTGGCTGTGCTTATGTATAAACTTAAGTTGAGCGTAATTGCTGTTGCAAGCAAAGAGCATGAATATATTGGAGCCATTACCTTATACGATCTGGCACGACGCTTTGCCCGTTTTTTCTCTCTCCAGGAACTCGGTGGAGTGATTGTGCTGGAGGTGAATGTGCATGATTATTCAATGACCCAGATTAGCAAAATTGTTGAAGAAAATGATACAAAAATTTTAAGCTTCTTTTTGAACCGCCAACCCGGAACAAATAATCTTGAAATTATAATGAAGTTCGACAAGGAAGATTTGTCGGCAGTTATAAGGGCTTTTGAAAGATTCGATTATAATGTGAAAGGTGTTTATCTTGATGATTCCATGATCAATGATCTTTATCAGGACCGGTACGATCAGTTTATGAGGTATATGGATTTATAAGTATATTAATGGGGAGGATGTATCAGAGTACTATTTAAATAAGGAACAGAATAAAAATAATTTAATTTATACGAGTGTGAAAGTGGCTGTATTTGGAAGCTCAGTCTCCGGGGGTTTCCTTCCTGTACTAAACGATTTTTTTGGTTTTCTGAAAAAAAATAAAATTGAAGTTCAGATATTTAAACCATTTAACGATTTCCTGGTAAACGAGACGAACCTTAGTGTTTATTGCACATCGTTTTTTACTTCACCTACCGATTTTGATGAATCAAACGATTTTATTTTCAGTGTTGGTGGCGATGGCACATTCCTGCATTCACTTGTAAACATCCGCAATTTTAATATTCCTGTTGTTGGAGTAAACAGCGGCAGGTTAGGGTTTTTGGCTGATATCTCACAGGAGCAGGTTGATAGTGCACTGACCGATATATTTAACCAACGCTATTCAGTAATTGAACGGGCATTGCTGAAGGTGGATTTCGGGGGAAAGGAAAGTCTCGATTTCAATTATGCCCTGAATGAACTGGCGGTGTTGAAAACCGATTCCTCATCGATGATAAATATTACTGCCTGGTGCGATAACCAACTTCTTAATAACTATTGGGCCGATGGATTGATTGTAGCCACTCCCACTGGTTCAACAGCCTACTCATTAAGTGTTGGGGGGCCAATTCTTACACCCGAATCCAAGAATTTCGTAATAACCCCACTGGCACCACATAATCTGACTGTCAGGCCTGTAGTTGTTCCCGACAATCACGAACTAAAACTTAAAGTTGAAGGAAGGGGAAATACTTATCTTGCTTCCCTTGACTACCGTTCGGTAACTGTCGATTTCAGCACCATCCTTAAAATCAGAAAAGCAAATGTTACATTGAAAACCTTGCAACTTCCGGAACACAGCTTCTTTAATACGCTGAGGAACAAGTTGATGTGGGGTCTTGATAAGCGAAATTAAATATTCTTGCAAGCTTAACAATTTTTAATCTTTCTTTGGGTTTTATAGTAACGTACAGGTATGTTTTATATAGAATTATATTACTTTTGTACCTCCCGGAAGCTGAAAAAGAAGGGGAAAGCATTAGTTAAGTTCGTTGAAGTCAGTTGATTGCAGTTGGGAAATATGATGTTTAATAACTTTTATTATCATGTTGGAACCGACCCGGGTGAACAGGCAAAATGCCTTACATTCAGCGCATATGAATTGCATCGGACAAAAACATGCCTGGAACTATTGTTGAATAATTGATTTGGAATACCAAATGAGAAAAATATTATTGGTGTTTATAACAGTTGGTTTAGCTGTTTCAGGATTTGCCCAAAAGTCAGCAGATATAGGAGTCTGGGGAGGTTCTTCTACTTATTTAGGTGATATAAAGCCAGCCGAGCCCCTTGAGTCGTTTAATTTAAACCTGGGGGCTTATTTCAGGTACAATTTTAATGCACGTGTGGCCCTGCGCCTGCAGTTCCTGACTGGAAGCTTTGCTTCGGGCGGGCAGGTTGAAAACATACCGGCTGAGTTTAATAAAAATACCCAGGATGTAACGGCAATGATGGAGATTAATTTCCTGAAGTATGTATTGGGAGAGAAAAAAACACCATTTACACCTTATATTTTAGGAGGTATTGGAGTTATGTATTTTCCCTATACCCTTGACCCTTTGTTAATGCAACGTATTAATCAAAGGTATCCGATTCAGGGGGATATTAAAGAATCGGTTGTTACAGCAACTGTTCCCTTTGGCTTTGGTGTAAAATTTTCAATTGGACCGCGCCTTGGAATCGGTGCTGAATACCAGATGAGAAAAATATTCAGCGATAAACTTGATGATATTGATGATCCATTGTCGTTTGAAACTGAAAGGGACCCTGGTAATATAGACGGGAATGGCAATGATTTTGAAACGATTAATTATACAACATTTTGGCATAATAACGATTGGCCGGGTTACCTGGGAGTTCATCTGACGTATAAATTATATTTGAACAAAAGGGAATGTCCGGCCTACGACAGGAAATACTGGTAATGAAATCCTATAAAGAAAAACTGAATAAAAATAAAATACCCCACCATGTTGCCATCATTATGGATGGCAATGGGCGTTGGGCTGCCAAGCATGGAGGTAAACGAACCTTTGGGCATGAACATGGTGTCGATGCGGTTCGTTCAACCGTTGAAGGGGCCAGCGAAATTGGAATCAAGTACCTTACCCTTTATGCCTTTTCAACCGAAAACTGGGAGCGTCCAAAAATTGAAGTGGATGCTTTAATGGGGCTCCTGGTTCAGGCTATTGAAAATGAAACGGGCGAATTAATGAAAAACAATGTACGGTTAGATGCCATCGGTGATTTGAAGAAGTTACCTCCTGATGTTTATACAAAACTCCAGGAATGCATACAGTTACTTAGCAGTAATACCGGCCTTACCCTGGTTCTTGCCCTTAGCTACAGCTCCAAATGGGAAATTGCCGAGGCTGCCCGCAAAATTGCTGATGATGTGAAAATGAATAAAATCAACC
>JBEPWN010000358.1:0-3527 GCA_041642395.1 Marinilabilia sp.
TCACCCTTGTGGTTCAATACCGGACTGCCACTGCTGCCTCCGGTAATGTCATTGTCGGTGATAAAGCATATCGGATATGGTTTGGAAACCTCTGCATCCCGGGCCAAATAATTTTTGAACAATTGATCTATGTCGTATTTGGTTTGGTACTGATCCTTACCGGAATTCGTTTTTTCCAAAAGACCTTTATGTGAGGAAAAAGCTGCGTAAACAACGCCATCTCTTGGTGAATACCCGCTTATTTTGCCGTAAGTCAGACGAAGTGTGCTATTGGCATCGGGATAAAAGTGGCGCTCCGGATGGAATGCCATTTTTGCATCTAAATATTGATGCATGGTATATTCCAGCTCTTCATCGAATTTGTTGAATATGGTATAAACCGGGCCAAATTCGTTTAATATCCGCTTTAAGAATGCAAAAGCAGGATCCTTGGATAATTGACTTTCCGTGGGTTTTTGAATGAATTTATTGAATTTTTCTGGGTCGGCAAAAAGGGACGTTAAATATATTTTTTCTGATAATCCTTTAATGCTGTGATTATTCCCTAAAATTACAGATTTTTCCATTCTCAGGCTGTCATCCAGGTTGTGAATGTAATAATTCACCATCGCTTCAAATACCTGTTTGTCTGTTTCGGGAGAGAAATCTCGGAAGAATTTTTCTGCGTTACTCTTCAGGTCGGTTACAGTATTATATAGAAGCTCAGGAGCGGGCGTGTCATTGAGAAGCAGATTGTGAAGCCGGAAGGCCTCCAAGACAAAGGAATTGATTTCAGGACCGTCAATAAGACTTTCAATTGTCAGGATGGTTGTTTTAGCCAGATTTTGCCGCATCAAATAGAGTAGCTTTGCAGATGTGAGGATTTTGCTGTATTTTTCTTTTTCTGCTGGATTCTGTTCGATCCATTTATTGAATTTATTTTCTGTTTCTTCTTTTTTTGAGATGAGTCCGAGATCCCTGATGCTCTTGTTTTGTCCAATGGTGTATTTATAATAATTGCCGGAACTCGCGTATTTGTCGGCATACTGTATGCCTATCTTATGTGAATTACGCATATTCTGCTTCCATATTTTTTGGCGAATACTTCGTACCTCTGCTACGATTGGATTTAAAATATCACGGGTTTCCTTTATTCCATGGGATGTGAGATATCGTTGTGTTTGTCCGGGATATCCAGGAATCATGGTAAAATCACCCTCTTTTATACCTGCAGCTGATATGTTCAGCACCTTTTTAGGCTCGTAGGGGATGTTGTCTGCATGATAGTCCGCTGGCTTTCCGTCCGGAGAAGTATATACACGGAAGAGGGCGAAGTCTGCGGAATGCCGGGGCCAGGTCCAGTTGTCTTTTTCTCCGCCAAACTGTCCGATATCTTCGGGCGGGGCACCAACCAAACGGATATCACGGAAAGTTTCTGTGATAAACAGGAAAAATTTATTTTGATGGTAAAAGTCTTTTATTTCCGCATCATAATCCGGATTAATCGACAGGGTGTCCAAAATGCAGGAAGAGAGACTGTCGATGATGTGATTAATTCCCTTTCGATCTGATGCTTTACGGATAGATTGTTCGAATATTGAAGTTAAATCATGCGATTCAATAAGTAGAGTGACTGTTTTTCCTGGATTGGGTAAATCCGACTTCGTGGATGATGCCCAGAATCCGTTTTTCAGATAATCGTTCTTTACCGTTGAGTGCTGTTGTATTTCACCCATTGCGCAATGATGATTGGTAAGTAAAAGGCCTTTTTTGCTGATGAAACTGCCTGTGCAGCTGCCCTTGTCAATCGAGACAATGGCATCTTTTAAAGAAATTTGATCTGAACTGTAGATGTCATTTGCAGTAAGTTGAAGTCCCATTTCCTGCATTTTATTTATTTGCGATTGGGGCAAATGCCACGGAAGCCACATTCCTTCATCTGCGTTGGAATCAGGAATGAGCAATGAGCTTAAAATGAACAGGATAAATAGCCTTTTATGCATAGGAGTCAATTACTTAACTGTTTTTTACTGATACGAAACTACAATATTAAAGTTTTAATCCTGGACTTTATAATGGAATTTTAAGGATATTTAAACATGCGGGCTGTTGTTGACAATAGTCCGTTAATCTTTTGTAATTATTTAAAATGTATAGGCTGATTTTATTTTAAAAAGCAGCCGGTCAGCTTTATCTGAATTATCTTAACCTGGTCTATTCATGAGTTTTCGTCATGAGATATTCAAATGCCAATAAATGCAGGCAACCGCAAAGAAAATTGATGAGGGGAATAATGAATTATTTTCAAGTCAATTTTATTGAGGACGCCTGTATTTAGCCGGTAGTTGAACATCGTAATAGATAATTAATGAATAGTCCAGGTTAAATCTTATATCTAAGAATCTAAAGGTCTATTGTTGATGAAAGACCACCATTAAAAACTTAGGCCACCAATGGAAGAACCCAGGGTGGCCTAAATATTAAATTGTTTGATTCTGTTATTCAATAATGGTCATCTCGTTAATCAAATTGTTTGCTCCGGCATATTTGTCAATAATAAACAGAACATAGCGTATGTCAACATTAATGCACTTTTGCAACTCATCTTCGAATGCTATGTCACCGCTCATGGCCTCCCAGTTACCATCGAAAGCCAGGCCAAACAAGTGGCCTTCGCCGTTGATTACGGGACTTCCGCTGTTTCCGCCGGTGATGTCATTATCGGTGGTGAAATTTACATACATTCGACCATCCTCAGCAGCATAGCGACCATAGTCTTTTGCTTGATACAGTTCTTTGAGTTTTTCCGGAACAATAAACTCATAATTGTCCGGATCTTCTTTTTCCATCACACCCTCCAGAGTTGTATAATGTTTATAGATAACGGCATCACTTGGAGCATAATTACCCACAGTGCCATAGCTTAGGCGCATGGAGAAATTAGCATCGTCATAATACACTTTATCGGGTTTCATTTCCTGAAGTCCTGCAATAAAGAGACGGTGGTTGCGGTCGATCGCCAGATTTGAATCTTTTGTTTTTTCTCTCAGAGACAGATATAAATCCATGGTTGATTTTGCCGCTTTGTAGGCAGGATCTTTTTGCAGCTTTTTTAGTTTTGGATTCTCAAGAAAACTATTTAGCTCGTCTTTGCTGGCAAAAAAGGACTTCTTGAACAGTTTATCGGCATAGGCTTTAAATGGTTCGTCTTTGTTTGTTTTGATGTCCTCAAAGAAGGAAGGATAAAATTGCTTGTTAATTTCATTGTAATACAACTTGGCCAATGCGCCCATCGCTTTACGATCGGTTTGTGCGTGATAATCTTTGAAAAACTCATCAGCATCTGATTTCATATTTTCAACGGCGGTCCTGATTTTTTCTTCATCTTTATCTTTCAATGCGGTTTCCAGGTCGCGTGCCGAAAGGGCGAAGCCTAATATTTCAGTACCCCGCAATAGACATTCACGTACAAAGTTTTGTGCCAGATAATATGGAGCCCTCGAATCATAAGCTTTTTTGAGCTCAGGCAATACATCACCATACTTTTC
>JBEPWN010000359.1:0-3526 GCA_041642395.1 Marinilabilia sp.
GTTTCCTTCTCAGTGAGTGAATCCAACACTTTAGGATCGCGGTGAAAAAATGGATCCAATGATTGATCAACCATCCCCAAAACCATATTGCCCATATCACGCACTTCCTTCTTCAAAAAGGGCGAGGCCATATTGGGCGATTTTAAAAGTTCGGGAGTAAGATATTTAAGCTTAAAATATCTTTCCTCCTTTTTGGGAATCATCTTAATCACCATAGAACCAATTAGTCCGGTCACAGGAAGAAAAACGAGCGTCATTACCACATTAAATATTGTATGAGCATTGGCCAGGAACCGCCCTTCAGTTGCTTTGTCACCTGATATCATATTGGTAAGCTGCTCCCAGGGCTCCAGCAGCCAGACGACCAAAAGAACTCCTGCCAGGCGAAACAAGGTATTCGCAACTGCCAGCCGTTTTCCGTTAAGGGTGGAATTAATTGAAGCCAGCAAAGCCGTCACGGTTGTTCCGATATTAGTTCCTAAAATTAAAGGTAATGCATCTGTTGCTGTCAGTAATCCGGCAGCAGTCAGTGTCATCACAATTCCTATAAAAGCTGCGCTGCTTTGGATGAGTGCGGTAAAAACAGTTCCCGCAAGTATTGCCAAAAAAGGATTTTTCAAGTAAGACAGCCATTGGGTAAAGACTTCCACATCATTCAACGGGGCCATTCCGGAAGACATCAGGTCCATTCCGTAAAACAGAATTCCAAGTCCCATGATGACTTGTCCACTATATGACCACTGTCGTTTGGCGAACATTTTCAGAAAAAACCCTGCACCTAAAAACGCCAAGGAATAAGTTCCTATTTTAAATGCAATTAACTGAGCCGTAATCGTTGTTCCGATACCTGTCCCAAGCATTACCGCAAGCGACTGAGAAAAACCCAGCAATGCTGCATCAACAAACCCCACCATAACCACCGAAGCAGCACTACTGCTTTGAAACAAAAGCGTCAGAAGTATGCCAAAAACAACACCCCCGCCCTTGGTGGTAGTAAACCTTTCCAACACATAACGCATCTGACGTCCGGCAATGCTCTTCATGCCTGAACTAAGTTGATCCATTCCCAAAAGGAAAAGACCAAGACCACCAAAAAGTTGTATGAATAATTGGAAATAATCCATAAAGGTCACTTACTAAAAATCCTATTGAAACAAAGATAGAAACTAATATCCGAAAGAACAGATCTGAAAAAATTGCATCAATCCATTAAGGTAATACGAACCTCAATAAGACCCTCTCTTAAAGGAGCAAGTTCTTTAAAGGCAGCCCGCGATAAATCCAAAATACGGTTTGGTACATACGGACCCCGGTCGTTTACCCGCACCACAACCGAATTGCCATTTTCCAGGCTTACCACCTTCAAAAGAGTTCCCATAGGCAGGGTAAGATGGGCAGCAGTGAGACTATCGTGATGGTAAATTTCACCGCTTGCCGTAATTTTTCCATGGAGAGACCTGGCATAATAGGAAGCTGTCCCGGTTTCAGTATAAGAAGGCTCTTCTTTATTACACACCAAAAAAAGACTTATGGCAATGATAAGAAAAATAACAATGTGTTTTTTTGATATACGCATACAAGATTAAATATTACAACCATCTGATAATAAAAAACTTTACATTAATGCCTCTGCGTTTAAGCTTTTTTTAACGATCTATTCTGATTCAACGAAGTTGAAATTACCTTATGCAGATAATCCGTCAGTTCTTCGATAGTATAGTCTTTAGGATTGACCGGTTCCAAAACGGTATAAGAAATATTTTGACCAAATTTCAAGGGAAATTGTCCCTTCTCCATCAATTGACTATGTCCTTTAATCACAAATGGCACCACTAAAGCAGATGGTGCAGCACGTAACAATGTTTGAAGACCGGCAGTCATGAATGGTTTCAATTCCCCGGTTTTACTGCGTGTTCCTTCCGGAAAAATACACGCAGCATAATTATTATCTTCTATAAGCCGTCCAAGTTTAAAAATCTCCTTTACTGCTTGTGCCCCTTTATTTCTGTCAATAATGGCAGATTTTCCATGCTTGAGATTATAGGAGACACTAAGCAAATTCCGGGATAATTCTATTTTGGAGATGAACTTTGGATAGTAATTCCTGAATACCCATCCCAGTGCAGGAATATCCTGCATACTCTGATGATTTGCAACCACAATAAGTGGACGATTGTCGGGTATGTTTTCAAGGCCTGAAAACCTGATGCCGGCACCCATAATATACAAGCCTCTCACCATTAAATAATTAAGAAGATCGACCGATCGACGCCTGGCTTGCTCCCCAAAAACATGTAACGCAACAACCTGAATAGGATAAAAGATTGTTATTAAAAAAAACATGTAGAAATGAAACAATGGGGTAAGCAGATAACTTAATAAAATTTTCATGACGTTTGAGTGATAGAATTAAAGGTATTATAATTACATGCTATTTTACTGGCTCGTTTTTGTTGATTTATGATTAAACACATGACTCACAATTTTCCGCTAAACTTTTGCAAATAACTGGAAAAGAGTTATTGATATTTAACGAGCACTAGACGCAAAAATCTCACAAGAAAATCTTTGCGCCTTTGCGTCTTGTAGAATCCATAGCTTTAGCGAAGGATTACTCTGCGTTTAGTCTTTTTTCAACAAACTATTTTCACTCATGTAAGATTCCATAAAGATCATAATCTTCAGCACCGGTAATTTTCACATTATAAAAATTTCCGATTATCAGATTTTCATCCGGTTCGATCAAAACTTCAGGATCTACCTCGGGAGAATCGTATTGGGTACGACCGATAAAATAGTCATCTTCTCTTCGATCAATAATGACTTTTAATACTTCACCGATTTTTTTATCATTGTGATCCCTGCTCACCTGACGTTGCACTTCCATAATTTGATTAGCCCTCTCCTGCTTTACTTCAGATGAAATATCATCTTCATAATGAAGCCAGCCATAAGTATCTTCTTCATGCGAATAGGGAAACACCCCAAGCCTTTCGAAGCTCGTAGTCTTCACAAAATCAAGCAATTCATCAAAATCTGTCTGAGTTTCACCCGGATGTCCGGTAATCATTGTGGTACGCAAATGAATACCCGGAACTTTTTCACGCATTTTTTTAACCAGGTCAATCGTTTCAGCTTTGGTAAAGTTCCGTCGCATTGAATTCAGCATATTATCCGAAATGTGTTGCAATGCAATGTCCATATAGGCACATACTTTGGGATTTCGGGCCATTTCGTCCAGAACATCCATGGGAAAACCGGCCGGATAAGCATAGTGGAGACGAATCCATTCGATGCCTTCAATTTCGGATAGTTTTTGCACCAAAGGCGCCAACATCTGTTTTTTGTATAGATCCAGACCATAATAGGACAAATCCTGAGCAATTATCTGAAGTTCCCTGACACCCTTTTTCGCCAGCAGCCGGGCCTCTTCAACCAATTCTTCCAGCGGTTTCGATTTGTGTTTTCCGGTGATGATGGGGATTGCGCAATAAGAACAGGTTCGATTACAGCCTTCCGAAATTTT
>JBEPWN010000360.1:0-3517 GCA_041642395.1 Marinilabilia sp.
TCAGTAAATGCAGCTATCTTACCTGTTTTTTTTGCATAATTAACGGCTATTTCCAATTTCTGCTCCGCAGCTTCAATATTTTCATTGCCAACACCCAAATCTCCATAATTATCAACTCCTATAACATCCACAACATCATCGCCGGGATACCATGTCAAATATTCATCCTCACTGCTGAAATTTTTATCGGGAGAGTAAGCCGAAAGAAAATCAAGTCCTTTTTCATTGCGCAGATATTCGATGGTAAAACGAAAAAGTTCTTTAAACTCAGCGGGAGTGCAAAGTGTGCTTCCCCACCAGAACCAACCACCATCCATCTCGTGCCAGGGACGGAAAATAAATGGAACCTGCATGCCATCTTCTGTTTTCAGAGAGACAAAAAAATCAGCAACCTCATCAAGATGTTGCTTAAACACATCATGATGACTGCCGCCGGGTATAATATGCTTCACTACTTCTGCATCGGTGGTCCATGAACTTTTAGTTTCATCCAGAGGACTGAAGGGATGCCAGCTAAAGGTAATCACAGCACCCATTTCATAGCCTTGGACAGAAAACTCACGCATTTTATCAAACGGAACGCTATCAAGGTTAACATCCTGTTCAAGTTCAATACCTCCCAGCTCCCAACCAAACAATGCGGGATAATCACCAACTGTTTCATATGTGTCGGAACGACCTTCCTCATATTCCCATCCAACTCCATATGCAAGGTCATCCTGATGCCCAAAAAGAACACCATCCGTGCCAATAGAATTAAGCTGATCAAATAATTTTTTAGATGCAGGAACTGCTTTATTATTGTTGTTAGTGGAGCCACAGCCCAAAATGGCAATACTTATAAAGGAAATTAATATCTTTTTCATAATAATATCATTTTTATTTTATTTTAAAGTTCACTTTATTTTTCAAAGAACTGCATTCAAATAATAATCCATTTTTTTAAAACTTAAAGATTGTTTATATTTTAATTTTTCTTCACTAATAACTCCCTAAATTTGATTTAACGTTTCCAATTCAAATGGAACGTCACAGCCAGCTTTTAATTTTCCCAAATTCCTGACAAATAAGAGAAACCTGTGATTCTGATCTGCAGTATTATTTCTCAACCACATGTTTAAAATATTGTAAGGGACATTAACATTGTATATCTATTTTCAGCAAAATAGCAGAAATAAAAATCCTTCTACAAGTATAATTATTTCAGTTATTGATATAATTCTTACATCATCTTTAAGAGGAAAGAAAAAAACCAATGATTCTTTGCACAAGAGCAAAAAGCATATTGTTGATTTATTTAATATTCAACCACCTACAATCAGCAGATTATTAGAGACGGCAAATTGCAAGAATTTGAGATTGAGAATAGAAAACTGAAGACTAACGTTAATAAATTGAGATAGGCAATGCGAAAGCTCGAGCTGATGGCAATTAAATCTTCAAATAATAACACTGTAAAAAAAGCAGACAGCGATCCGGAAGAGCCATATGGTTTTTTTATCTAGTCCATAATTCCGAAATCAAAGATCTGAAAAACGTCAACCAAATATTATTACACCTCTTCGATAATAATATTGAGTACCAAGGATATCATGGTCAAATTGAATTAATAGAAAGTAAATTTATATTACTTACTATACTCCAAACTCTTAAGACTATAATAACAGAAAATCAACAAACTCTGATAAATAAAAATTATCTATTCTATATTTGTACTATCTTGTCATTTTATTTAAATTTGTTAGCATCAAAAAAAGCCTTTCAGCTATGAGAAATCAAATCCACAGGGAAATTACACCATTACAAGAAGATGATTGCTTTCTTGTATTTGATCGCCAAAGAAATCTCTTTACATTTCCTATTCATTTCCACCCGGAATATGAAATCAATCTTATTTCAAATGCTAAAGGAGCACGACGGATTGTTGGTGATCATATTGAGGAAATCGAAGAACTGGAACTTGTTATGGTAGGTCCAAATCTATATCATGGATGGGAAAATGCTAAAAATACCGGAACAGAACCATTGCATGAGGTCACGGTTCAATTTCCACGTGACTTATTTGACGGGCAAATACTCCACAAAAATATTCTAAAACCTGTCAGGGAATTACTTCAGAATGCGAACCGCGGCATTCTTTTTTCGGAAACCACAACTAAATTGGCTTCTGAAAGACTTCAAAATATCAGCAAAAAAAGAGGTTTTGACTCATATATGGAGTTTCAGTCATTGTTATATGATCTGGCGATATCCCGGGACCAGCGATTACTTACAAACATCTCATTTCAGAAAAACAACGATTTTTTCAAGAGCGACAGAATAGAAAAGATATATAATTTTGTTCGAGAAAATTATAGCAATAGAATAATGCTTGAAGATGCGGCAAAGTTATTGAATATGTCAATAGTATCCTTTAGCAGATTGATCAAACAGCGCACCGGGAAATCATTTGTAGATTTCGTCAATGAAATTCGTCTGGGCTATGCAACCCGCTTGTTAATTGAAACCAGCAAGGGCATTTCCGAAATATGTTATGAATGTGGCTTCAATAATATTTCCAACTTTAACCGAACGTTCAAGAAAAAACAAAACTGTACCCCTTCCGAATTCCGTACGAATTTTAACGGAGTTAAGAATGTATTTTAGAATAGTGCTGCACTGGGAATAGTAGATTTCAAGTTTGTTTCTCAGCTCTTTAACAAATGGATAAAAAACACCCTTATAGCTTTATTCGAACGTGGTCAGTAACGACACACATTATTTTCCTTGGCTGTAGACAACAAAATCATAAGCAAAAACACACTAAGATAAATTTTGAAAAACATGAATGATTTTTCAAAGATTCAAATATAATAGGCGCTTAAACAATGCGGATTTTGATGCATAGAATAAAGTGGCAAAGATAGCCATATTGCCAGAAAGAAGGATGTAAAGCCCAAATGTTGAGATGCATTCCATTTTCTCATTTGCGCTGGTTCAAATACTGTCTTTTCACAAAACAAATATCACCCCCACCACAGTGCACACCAAGACAATCTGCATAAGCAGAATACGTTCCGGCAAACCAAGAGATAATTTTTTATTCAGCATAACTGCTCATATTAAATTAAAAAACCCATTTTTTATATTAGACGAAAAAAAAGAAAAATGGTTGCCTTCTTAAAAAGAAATCGCCGGATTTCTAACTGAAACCCGGCGAGTATAAATAAAAAAAGACTTACGTCGCTTTCGCGGAATGATATTTATTAAACTTAAAACCCTCTTTCGCCTGCCGAAAATTGCTTCTGAAGTGATAAAACGGCTCTTGCACATCCTTCATCTCCTTCCGGAAATGAAAATACCAGGCTATAAACTTTTGTTGACCTGCAAATAAAACCAAAAGCTTTATACATCTTTCCATCAGCCTTATTACTGACCAGAAGTTTTTCCCCATCAAATAATCGCATTAGCACATCAGCAGAATTACCATCACCATTAACAGCGTTGAATTTATACTGGCTGCGACTGTTCAAAATAA
>JBEPWN010000361.1:0-3515 GCA_041642395.1 Marinilabilia sp.
GTGATCTTATCCATACTTCTGAGTGTGGCCATGCTTTGGCGTGCCTGAAACTCCATCCAGAAGCCGATGGCTGCATTGAGCATGATCACTGCTCCAATGGCGATACCCTCCGGTATATCACCAAAAAGAAATGACAAAGCTCCGGCGGCTACCAATAAGTACATCACCGGGGAGGTAAATTGCTCTGCCAGGATTTTCCATACAGGCTTTTGTTTGCTCTTCACTAATTTATTCTTACCATACGTGTTCAACCGTTGCAACGCTTTTTTTTCAGATAATCCTGATGTCGAATCGCAGCCGGCGGTCTTAAGGAATTCGTCCCGGTTTGACGCATGTGGATTTTTTATGTTTTGGAGTATTGCCATGGATTGTTTAAAGCTGTTAGAATATTTAGTCGATAAAAATTAAAGTTAAACAGCATTGGATAGAAAGTAAATAATTGGAAGGGTGAAAAGAATATGGTGTGTAAAAATTTTTTTCTGCTTCCTTACATCCAGGGGTGCAATATATGCGATATCATGATAGTAGGGGTAAATAAGGTCTTTTTTCGTTTGATGGGTGCAAAAAATGTAGAATCTCCCGGCTATCTCCATGCAATAACATATGAGGATTCGAGTAACCCGATTAACCGGATGCAATATGTTGATATTTCAAATGAGGGTGGTGGTTATGCTGAAGCCAATCTTTGGAGAAGAGGATCCAGCTGGTCCACCTGCGCACCTGCTTCGAATCAACGTCGTAACTGCTCCATTATAAAGTCATAGTAACCTCTATTTAAAGTCATATTAAAGTCATATTAAAGTCGAATTAAATTCAATTATAATAGAATTTAATTTGACTTTAATATGACTTGATAGAGAAATTTTAACGAGGCCGTCACGAGGCCGTCACGAATGTGGTGCAAAGTTGGTCCGGAGCTGATCAGGCCCTAATATTGTTATCAGGGACAATTGGGAGAATTTATTATATATTAACAGTTTTATGAAATATGAGGAGTTTAATATTCTTAATATTCAGAGTCTTGTCATGGTTAAAAAGACTCCCGCAAGAATTTTAGACGATTTGAATCTTTGATATTTTCAGCTTTTTAGAATGCAAATTTTCAAACTGTTTAAAAAGCTTCTTTTTCAGGGGAAGAGTCATTATCAGAATATTCTCTATTATTTACAATAGATCCACCCGCATTTTTTTACAATAAGACTGTCTGGCTCGTTTCTCTCATAAGCTTACGATCCGTCCGTTTTACTTTAAATGAAAGCAAAATCCTTCCAATCATGCATTCGTCAAAGGAATTATCACCCTGGTCAAAATCTAAAGGTGTTTGATCCTGAAATACAATCTTTTACAATTTTCAGGCGTAATAAAGAGTACTCAATTGCTTTTTTGCAGAAACATGAAGTTATTTAATAATACATATATATTTGCCGTCACCTTATTCATGCTGACGGTTACGCCATCTCTGGTTGCAGGTATTAGGAACAATCATTCCCGTGACTTAAAGAAAGCCATTTCTGCAGCCGGAAATAAGGATTATCAAACTGCCATTTCGCTATATTCAGGAATTCTTGAAGAATCGCCACGTCACGTGGATGCTTTAACGCAACTTGGTGTTTGCCTTGTCACTTCCAATCAGTCTCTGGATTCAGCATTGATGTTCTTCAACAGAGCATTGAATATAATTCCCGAAAATGACCATTTCACTCCTTTTGGTATTGAGTTACAGTTAACATTAGCCCGTACCCACAGCCTGAATCAGGAACCCGAAAAGGCCCTGGTGATATTGAAGACATTGATTGATAGGGTTTCTGATGAGGATTTTGTAGCTGAAATCAAACATGAGATGTCACAGACCCGTAATGCTGCCGTATTTCTGAAAAATCCGGTTCCCCTTACCATTACCAATTTGGGAGCATCCATCAATTCATTGTATGATGATCACAGTCCGTTGGTGTCACTCACCGGAAACCGTATTTTTTTTACATCAAGGCGTCCGGCCGGACGTGATCCCGAATTGCCGGATGGTCAATATCCCGAGAAAATATTTTTTACCACGCAGGATGGTGATGGATGGCAGCAGCCTAAGCCATTGGGTGAATTTTTCTCCCGGGCCGATCATCAGTCTATTTTGTCTCTTTCGCCTGATGGGGAACAAATTTTTCTGTTTAAAAATGACAGGGGAGTAAAGGGTATTTATGTGAGTCAGTTTCGCAACGGCAATTGGCAGGAGCCTGAAAAACTTCCTGCCCCCATCAATTCTAAATGGGACGAAACCCATGCCAGTTTATCTCCTGATCAAAGCACCTTGTTTTTCACCAGCAACCGGCCCGGAGGTTATGGAGGACTTGATGTGTATATGATAAAAAAAGATAAATACGGAAACTGGGGTCAGGCAGTAAATATGGGACCGGAAATTAATTCAGGCAGGGATGAGGAAACTCCCATGTTGCATCCCGATGGTACTACATTATACTTTGCTTCCGAGGGACACTCGTCCATGGGGCGATTCGATATTTTTTTCAGTCAGAGGCAGTCAGATGGTTTATGGACCAGCTGTGTTAACATGGGACATCCCATTAATACCCCGGATGATGACTTCTTCTTTGTTCCCACACTGGATAAAAGTAAGGCATATTATGCATCGTACAGATTTTCCGAAAATGTGGGCCGTTCAGATCTTTATCGTGTAGAATTTGATTCTCTTTACAATGGCTCACTTGCTGTGATCGAAGGAACCATTAAAAACTCTCTGGATCTGCCTGCCGAGCATATCAGGATTCTTGTTTCACGTAAGTCGGATGATTTGCAGGTGGGAGATTACCGTCCAAATCCGGCTACCGGCAAATATTTACTTTTTCTTGATTCGGGCGAAAGCTATACCATAAGTGAGGTTTCACCCGAAGCCACTGTTCAGGAACGATTCATTCATGTGTCTGATCAATTGGCTTACAATCAGTCGGAACAGGTGGTTATGGTTCAGGATTCGAGGATGGTTGCTCCTCTTAAGCCTGTTATTCTGTCAACAGAAACATCTCACCCGCATCTTGCTCATGTCGAAGTTCCGAATAACAGAAAAGATTCGGTTGAAGATTCATCTTATACGGTTCAGCTTCTGGCTCTGAAGCACTATAGCGAAGCGGGCCTTTGGTTTTTTAATGGATTGAAACCTGAAGAGGTAAATGCCTTCCGGGGAAGTGACGGTTATATGCGATATGTGAGTGGCGAATTTGATAATCTGGAAGAAGCCGAAAGATATCGTTTGGAAATACAGAAGAAAGGCAGGTTCAGCGATGCCTGGATTCGTACCCGGGAACCTTTGAAGAAAATTTCTGAAACGGAACAACTGCTTTCAGATCGTTAAGTTGCTTACGGTTGAGATGGATCATATTTCTGTTATTATACCACAATCAATAGATCGTTAGATTTTTAGATATGAGATTTAAGAAGAATCGTATCCTGAAACTTCCCTTGGATTGGTCTTTTCATCTAACTAAAAAGTAAAATGCTTTAAAACAGTT
>JBEPWN010000362.1:0-3506 GCA_041642395.1 Marinilabilia sp.
AGATTGAATATCTTTCATAGAAGTTTTTTTCAAAGGTAGTGAATAGCGCCAAAAAATCGGGTGCCTTTATATTTTGACCTGCCTTGTACATATGCAACATAGTAAAGAGGATTATTTTCGCTCAAGAACAGACGCTTACGGGGAATTAAAAATAATTGGTTTTCACAAAAGAATGCTGAAATCTGACACCACTAACAAAATCAAAAAGAAGAAATATTGGTGGTAATAGAAAAATGATTAGAAGATGATGCCAAATGGTATTTTGATGAACTATACGAGAAATTGAATTTATAGATTCTGAAGCCAAATCCCCAGGAATAACCGACCGTTGAAATCCGTGAATCAACTTTAAGCTCCTGTCGCCGCCTGGGATTTAATCCGCCGGCCACATAAAAACTCTTTGAGGGGACAAATTCAACTCCAAACACCAAATGACGCAGAAGAAGATTGCCAAAACCGGCATTGGCACTTTCGGGTTGCGATACATTAATACCATAATCATTCTCAGGCAATTCATAATCAAGCGTTCCGGACAATAGATCTCTGGCTGTGATCGAAAACCTGAATGGGGCATGAGCCAGTTTGGTTGAAAATCCTATTTGCAAATCCGGAGTCAGGGTTTCGGCATCTGCATCACCATAAGTACTTAACTGACGCCCTGCATTTCGCAAAAGAGCACCTGCGTGAAATCGCCCATTGGAATGACGATAATGAACTCCGGCATCAAATGCCATGCCCCACGAATGATAAGAACTGATGGTACTAAAGACCGGTTTAAATGTTAGCCCTCCCGTCAACCGGGGAGAAAGATCTTTGGCAAATCCCAGAAAAATAATTGATTCGGAGGCGGTAAATTTCCCTGTAATTTCACCCTTTTCATCGGCCATTATCATATCACCATACCCCAGGTGATTCACTCCTGCAAAGAAAGTCCCGGCATTGAGGATATTCCATGCAAAACTACCATGTCCATAACTGATATCCGCAATATATGGCGAATAACCTATGGATACATTTTTATGAAATGACGAATCGGCAAGTGCAGGATTGAAAAGAGCCAAAGACGGATCCTGATCATACAACGCAACCTGATGGCCACCCAGAGCATTCATCCGAGCCGACGGAGTCAGATGCAATATCCCAAACATTGACTCTCCGCCCCGTTGACCAAAAGCAGAAAGTGAACACAGTCCACAAAAGATGAAAAGAATAATAACTCTTCGGAATTGTATCATCAGATAATTTTAATGCCGCATTGCTATAGCCAAACGAGAGGTCTTTTAAATTTATTGCACCACAAAAATAGTATAAAATTCAAATTGTGCGATTTCATTTAAAAAACATGTCCTGCTTCAATTTCGCTTATATAACAGAATGTGTAAATGTCAGGCATTCTATTGTTAGGCTTTTTTCATTGACCGTTATTTTATAGCAGAAGTCAGATACTTCTCTTTCATACGATCTACAATTTCCAAAACAGCGGGGCACACCAATGAATTTCGCCAGGTAAGTTTAAACAATTTATGAACACGTTTCCGGTTGGTGTGCGGGTATTCACGACAGGCACGCGGACGGACATCATAAATCAGGCAATAATTATCAGCCATCAGAAAAGGACAAGGAATTTGCCGGAATACATACTCATCATCGCCATCAAGTTCCATATATTGATCTATCATTTTTGATGGCGTTATCTTCAGGTGTTTGGAAATCCTGTCGATATCACGATCAATAAGAATTGGACTGGTGGTTTTGCAGCAATTGGCGCAGTCGAGGCAATTGATGTGTTCGAACGCTTCATAATGAAATTCGTGCACCGTATCATCAAGAAATTTGGTTTTGGCCCATCGTTTATTCTCCAGAAAAGACTTATTTGTCCTGGAGTGGTTTTGAGAATCTTCTTTAAATTGAGTGAGATTTACTGAAGTCATTTAGTAGACCATTAGATTTTTAGATATGAGATTTAAGATGATTCGTATGATCCGGCGTCAACGTTTTAATCTCATTTGGGATATAAATAATCCGCCAATTACAATGGCAATGCCGGCCAGTTTCTTTATAGTGAGTGCTTCATCCAACACCAACCATGCAAAGATAGCAGTAAAAACCGGAATCATATTGGCAAATACATTGGCCCGGGTCACTCCGATCCGGGAAATGCCATATGCAAAAAAGATAAATGCGAATGACGAAGCAAAAACAGCCAGCAATAATAATGAACCAAGAGCATCAGAGGTTACCGGTGTGGTAATAAATCTATCCCATTCATTAAAGTAGAAAAAAGGAAAAAAGAAACCCACGCCAAATAAATTCTGCCATGCAGTAAGATTAACCGGGGAATACCGGTTCCCCATACGCTTGATGACGACAGAATATGCTAAAGCAGCAAAAACCGCAAGGGCCATAAATAAAATCCCTTCGATGGGAGCTGCCAGTTCAAAACCTTTTTCAAAAAGAATCAATCCCACTCCGGCAAATGATATGATGATTCCCAAAAGGTTGAGCCACGAAAATCGTTCGTTCATAAACAACACTCCCGGGATAGGTGCCAGCAAAGGAATGGTACTGACAATGACCGAGCCCATGGTAGAGGGCAAATAATTGAGCCCGTTGCTTTCTCCCATAAAGTACAGGAAAGGCTGAAAAAAAGAGAGTACCAGCAGCCACTTAAGATCCTTTTTTCGCAAAGGCTGCAACCGCCCCGTCAATGCCAGATAACCAAAAATAAGAGCAGTACTGATGACCAGCCTCAGCCAGATAGTGGAAACAGGTGTGAATACCTCAAAGGCTACTTTGGTCCACACAAAGGAAAACGCCCAAAAGAGCATGGTGGCTGTAAGTGCTGCAAATACTTTGATGCGGTGGCTCATGAATGTTAATCAGTGGATTTTAGGCCACAAAGATACACTTCCGGGGAAAATTGAGATATGATAATTCTCCTCTATATCGTAATCATCTTTTAATCCGAGCCAGAATTTTGCTGACTTTTCAAAAGAGGCCCAAAGCGTCTAAAGACACTGTCCCTCCAACAAACCAAATCAAAAATTTTCTCTGACCGATAATTATAAATTATCACCTTTGACGACCTGGAACAATCCACTCGTTACAAACCAGATTGAAATAATTCCTAACATGCATTGCTTACAAGCTTCTATTTTTCTACAAAATCCTTACTCTCATCTCCACTTTTTTTCCGACCAAAAATAGCAGTCAAAACAACAGCTATAATTACAATAAAAAGAACGGAATGGAAAGAAAAAGTTGCATAAAAAGCATTATGGAAATTAAATTCAAAATAAAAAAATTCAAATAAAAAATCAACAAAAAAAAGCAGCACAATAGAAATAAAAAATTTTTTCAAAATAACCCTAAAGTCAACGATTTTATTCATCCTCTCAAAATTTTATTAATTAATACACTAAATTAAACTAATTATTTATTTTATTAAGCCTCTTTTATGACCTTGCACAATAAAATTTACATTTGGCTCAAACAAAAAAAGGAAG
>JBEPWN010000363.1:0-3492 GCA_041642395.1 Marinilabilia sp.
GCTCTTTCAGCGAGCACAAATGTCCAAACGTCCAGGTAACGCAGTAATCATTTCCTTCGTAATATCCATCCCGCTGGCTGGTGGCACCAAGCACACGGGCTATTTCTCTGGCTACACTGGGTTTCTCGGCTATACAAACCTTCATAAAACAAATGATTGTGGTGATGAAGGACGAAGATAGTGAAAATTGTTTAGCGGTACATTTCTTCCCGCAGTGCCGCTATTTTCTCATCATTCACATAATCATCGTAATCCATCATTTTGTCGATGGTACCGTTAGGTGTAATTTCAATGATCCTGTTACATACGGAGTGAATAAATTCGTGGTCATGCGAACTCATCAGGATATTGCCTTTGAAATCGGTGAGTGTATTGTTAAAAGCCTGAATGGTTTCCAAATCCAGATGATTTGTGGGATTATCCAGAAGCATCACATTTGCATTGCGCAGCATCATGCGTGAAATCATACAACGCATTTTTTCACCACCCGAAAGAACACTCACTTTTTTGTGAATATCTTCACCCGAAAAAAGCATTTTGCCCAGATAACCTCTAAGAAAATCTTCGGTAGAATCAGATGAGTAAAGACTGAGCCAGTCAACCAACGAATGCTCGCTTTGGAAAAATTCACTGTTCTCCATGGGCAGATAAGCGGTGGTAATGGTTATTCCCCACTTAAAACTGCCTTCATCGGCCTTCAACCGGTTGTTGAGTACCTCAAACAAAGCAGTGGTGACCTGTGAATTGCGTGACAGAAAAACAATTTTATCGTCCTTCTCCACGGTGAAATTCAAATCTTTGAACAATGAAGTGCCATCAGCAGCATTTTTACTGAGCCCGGTCACACTCAATATGGAATTGCCGGTTTCCCGTTCGGGAGTAAAAATAATACCCGGATAACGACGGGTGGATGGCTGAATCTCCTCTACATTGAGTTTTTCGAGCATCTTACGGCGACTGGTGGCTTGTTTTGATTTGGCCACATTGGCACTAAAACGCTGAATAAATTCCAGAAGTTCTTTCTTTTTTTCTTCAGCCTTTTTATTTTGTGTGGATTGCTGACGAAGAGCCAGCTGGCTGCTTTGATACCAGAAAGTATAATTTCCGGCAAACAATTGCACCTTTCCATAGTCAATATCTACGATGTGGGTACACACCGAATCGAGGAAGTGACGGTCGTGGGAAACCACCAGCAGTGTGTTTTCAAAATTTGCCAGATAATTCTCCAGCCATCTTACGGTCTCAAGGTCAAGGTCATTGGTAGGCTCATCAAGCAACAAATTATCGGGTTTTCCGAACAAAGCCTGCGCAAGAAGCACCTTTACCTTCTCCTTACCATTGAGTTCATTCATTTTTTTGCTGTGCAACTCTTCTTTCACTCCCAGTCCGCTCAGCAAATTGGCTGCATTGCTTTCGGCATTCCAGCCGTCCATTTCAGCGAATTGCTCTTCCAGCTCGGATGCACGCATACCGTCGGCATCTGAAAAATCGGGTTTGCCATATATGGCATTTTTCTCTTTGTCGATCTCCCAGAGCTTTTCATATCCCATAAGCACTGTTTCGAGTACTTCATTCTGGTCAAAAGCATGGTGATCCTGCCTCAATACCGACAAGCGTTCGCCGGGCCCCAGCTGAACAGAACCCCGGGTTGAATCAAGGTCGCCGCTGATGATGCGCATTAAGGTTGATTTGCCGGCCCCGTTGGCACCAATGATGCCATAACAATTGCCGGGTGTAAATTTTGTGTTAACGTCTTGAAAAAGAAATTTTTTGCCAAACTGAATGGCAAGATTGGATACTGTAATCATTTAAATATTTTAATCGGTGGTAAATTCAGTCAACAGATTATTCGATTCTTAGATTTTTAGATATAAGATTTAAGATAAATCCCATATTGCTGATAATAAATATCTTAATACAAACAACTCGCAAATTTTAAGCAACTTAACCTTAAGTCATCATAAAAGTTTAACGGACAATTATTCAGCAATACATTTCAAAAGAAAAACCAATCACCGGCAGTCCAACGTCTTCGCAGCTCGTTCTAAATTGACTAATTGCAGTATCATTGATCAGGATTATCAGCTGATGATTTTTCTCTGTTTCGGGGCACAAAGGTAAGAATAAAAATCAAACTGAAATAGTTAAAGGATTGTAAGATAATATGAAGTTTGGCAACATGTAAATATCCGACAGGATTGTAACCTGTTCCCTAACTGCTTCATACCATATTCGTACTTATTTCGTAATAATTACATCTACAAGACATATGAAAGTCACATTAAAGTCAGATTAAATACCATTAAAATTGAATTTAATTAGAGTTTAGTTCGAGTTTAATATGAGTTTGATATGAAAATAGTACGAGCTTGCTACGAATCTGGTATGAACCGGGTACGAGCTTGCTACGAACCTGGTACGAGTTTGGTATAAGTTAAAAAAGAGTTTGGTATGAGTTTAAAATAAAGAAGGCTCAAGGCAGTCAGAATGCTGTACTGTACAGAACAGGCAGCAAATAATATCAATCCAACTCTAAACATGGTTCGTTCGTGTGGATTGAAGCTTTTTTGTAATCCTGAATGAAATATTTTGATCCAAAAGGAGCCTCATGATGCATGCTGTAACTTATGCTCTCTATCTGCGGCATAAGCCAGAGATGCTTTAATATCATCAATGCTCAACTCAGGAAAATAGTTGGCCCCCATTCGGGGACCGAGCCATTTGCCCAGCTTACCCGGGTTATCGACCCGGGGTTATTCAAGTTTGCCCCTTACAGGGACGGAGCAGTTCTGTCATTGATGCGTTATGCCTCAACTTTTTGAGGTGGTCACTCGCAAAGACGGTAATTCCTTGATCTCACATGATTATTCCCACTCCGGAAACTGAGTGGTATTAAGGTCCAGTTTGGAAATAGTCTTCATATCAGACTCATCAAGTTTAAAATCAAAGATATTCAGGTTCTCCATCATGTGTGCTTTTTGCGATGTGCGGGGAATGGAAACAATGCCTCGTTGGTAGTGCCATCTCAAACTCACCTGGGCATTGTTTTTATTGTATTTTTCACCTATTGCGGCCAGTGTCTGATTTGTGAAATGACCGTTCCGTCCCTGTGCAAGAGGCGACCATGCTTCCATTTGCACTTTGTTTTGTTTTAAAAATTCATATGCTCCGGGTTGCTGGAAAAATGTGTGTGTCTCAATTTGATTGACCGTTGGGATTACTCCACTGTCTGCAATCAGCTCTTTTATCTGACCGGGCTCAAAATTACTTACCCCGATGGCCTTGATTTTATTTTCTTTATAGAGTTCCACCATTGCTTTCCAGGTGCCTTTTACATCGCCACGGGGACGGTGGATCAGGTACAGGTCCAAATAATCCAGACCCAATTTGTTGAGGGACGTTTCAAACGCTTTTTTCGTGCTTTCATAACCCGAATCGTCAACCCATAGTTTTGAGGTCACAAAAAGCTCTTCTCTTTTTATTCCACTCTTT
>JBEPWN010000364.1:0-3491 GCA_041642395.1 Marinilabilia sp.
TAATTTTATTCTTTATGTGGATTTGGTTAGGTTATTTTAGTTATTATACGCCGGTCGTTTTGAAAAGTTGCCTGGTCAATAAATAATAGCACTTTGGCAATAAATGACTTTGCAGAGAAATGCTGTGTATCACTAAACGGTTTGGTTGTTCCCCCATATTTATGCTTGATGGCTCCCAATATTTTGCGCTCTTCCAGTAGGGAATAGTATTTTGTGCTGTTTTCTTGCATGACTGGCAAACAATGATTCTATAACGGGTTCAATAGCAATAGTCCGTTAAACTTATGTATAAGGCAGGCTAGAAATCTACGATCTATTTAAATTTGTGTTCGCAAAAATACATGGTTTTTTAAAAAGACACTATTTTTTTTTCCCAAATCCTTTTCGTTCCTGAGTTCCCCAGGTCGAAATGCCCCGCCAGTAATCTATATTGCCGCGGATGCCCCACCATACTGTCAGTGGGTGATAAATAAGAGGTTCAATCATAGCGGTCAGCAAAAAGGATGCAATGTGCGAAGGCTTGTCGTATTTGTGAAATGTAAAGGCTTCCAGCAGAATGGCCCATGCCGACATACTTACCGAAAACATATACACAAAAGTGAGCAGAACGGTTACATAATTCCAATTGATGTCGCTGGAAAATGCGAGAATGATGAAATAAATGATTCCTGTAAACTCCAGAATGGGAGCCAACCATTCAAATAACATCCAGTATGGATATCCCAGCATTCCTACATTTTTATAGCGTGGGTTGAAAAGCATTCGTTTGTGGAATAGGAGAGTGTCCATGGTGCCACGCATCCACCTGTTTCGTTGTCGCCCAAGTGCTTTTGCAGATTCAGGTACTTCGGTCCAGCACAGCGGATCGGGCACAAAATCCACGATATAAGGTTGTTTTTGGTCACTCATGTACCGGCGCATTCGCACCAGTAATTCCATATCCTCGCCGACCGTCTTACCTAGGTAGCCTCCGCATGATTTGACTGTCTGGACATCAAACATTCCAATGGCGCCGGAAATGAGCAGTAGTCCGTCCAGATGTTTCCAGGCCATTCGCCCGATTAAGAAAGCACGGATGTATTCCAGTGCCTGAAAACGGGCCCAGATATTCCGGGGAACATACACTTTTGAAACATTACCGCCTGATACCCTGCACGAATTCGCCACCCGCACCACTGCGCCTACCGCAATAACTTTTTTTCTGGTTTCCTCTAAAAATGGACTCACCAGGTGAAGAACTGCATCGCGATCGATCAGTGAATCTACATCCATGGCCATAAAAAGATCACTTCTGCAGACATTGATGCCGGAGTTCAGCGCATCGGCCTTGCCACCGTTTTCTTTATCCACCAGCACAAACTTGTCAAGTGCTTGATCTTTTGATTTATATATTCCCCGAATGGGCTTGCATCCAATTTCATAGTCAAAAGGATAAAAAACCTGTTCCATATTGAATTCATGGATGACCTTTTTTAATGTATCGTCTTTGCTGCCGTCATTAACCACTATGATCTCCAGTTTGTTGTATTTTAATGATAACAATCCTCTGATGTTGTCCACAATACTAAGACTCTCATTATATGCAGGAGCAATGACCGTTACCGTGGGCGCGAAAGGCGAAGAGAGTACCGCGTGTTTATTGCCTGTTTTGGATTTGTTGACATATAGCCGTAGCTCATATGCTGCTATCAAGGCCAAAATAAGGTACGACAGGCAGGCAAATGCTGCATAAACAGCTATAAAAATGTCAAATTTAGTTGATAAATGATTGAGAATTTCCATAATAATATTTAAGCCACAACTCCCAGTGCTTCCAGTTCACCCCGGTTTAAGCCGGTTTTTTGACCATGGATCAACATGGACCGGGCCAGTTCAATTTTTACGATAGTGGATTTTTCCCAGTTAAACCAATTGATCAACAATATTTCCGGGATGTCTTCAAGCATTCCGCCGGTTTGTCCGATAATTTTCCTGACCAGGGTATTTTCTGTTTTGAATTTCAGGGCTCCCTTTAGCCATAGGTCCTTGTCTTTAATTAAGGCTGCATATCTTATGATTTCAGCCCGTACCATCGAGTCATCGTGGTTTACGAGTGGTTCTGTGTCTTTTTTCTCTGATCTTTGGTCCAGGATACCCATGATGCGGAGTGCAAAAACCAAAACTCCTGGATTGGTCGAACTAAGCCATTTGGTTGCATCAGGCTTTTCCTCCCATTTACTTATTTCCTGATAAAGATTGATTCGGGCCCAAAGTGAAAATGGCTTTATTAATCGGTTCAGAAAATAAAACGGATCATGAGTCTTCAGTGAGATTATCGAGATCTGGGCTTCCACACGTAATTCCAGATGGCCGGAGTTTATGTGTCTTTCGGCATATACTACAGCTTCCGTATATCCCATTATTCTTGAATTGCGTAATCCGCGGGCTACAAGCCACCATTTGTTGCTGCGTAAATTTTTGAGCAGGTACTTTTCAAGTTTAAGGTCATAAAACAGGGTCTTTAATTTCTCCGAAAATTCCCCGTTGAAGTTCTGCATCAGAAACAAGACAGATTCAAATATCAGGTGTTTTCCGTTTTTGCTTTTTAGTTTGCAATTTTCAGTAATGTTTTCATCCGATGAGAACAGGCATTCGATCAGCAAATCGTTGTAATACTTACTCACTTTGATGTGTTTGGCAGCCTTTCTCCTGAAAAAATACTGTCGGATGAGTAAAAAAATGGTCACAGTAAAGATCAACAAAGTGAGAACAATCACCATGAGGGGCAAAAACATCATTAAATTGCCCTGGGTGCTGTTTATAATATTTTGAAGTACGTCCTTCATGGGTTTAAAATTTGTATTCTATTCCGGTTTGTATCAAGAAAACGTTTCGCCGGTCTTCCGGTTGGTATTCTTCAAAATTGAACTCTGCCAGCAATCTTGCATAAAAAGGACCCTTTATTTTCAATGATGTATACGAGCCAGCATTTAAACGAGTAGGTTTTGTTGTTTCGCTGAAATCCATCTGGCGCTCTGTACGGTCCGGATTTGATCCATAGCCAAAAAAGAAATGAATGTAGCTGGAAGGGATGTTGAAATATCGCCTGAGCGATGCTATGGCAGCAACGTCGTTATCAGATTGAGGGGTGTAAAACATGCGGAATCCTGCCAGCCATTTCCCCAGGTATTTGCTCATTGAGGTTGAAATCAGGAATCTATGATCGTTCCAATATAGATATCGCACGCCAGCTGAGGCTTCCCATCCGGCCCCAAAGCTGGTAAACCATTCTATTGCACTCCGGTGTGCCGGGAAAATATCAGATGGCGAAAAGGCATAATTCAGATATAAGTATGAGTCCGGACCTGTGAGGGGGTAAATATCGAGTCCTGATTGACTCCCCCCGGTGACGTTTTCACCACTTAGAAGAGAACCATAACTAAAACGGGGAATTATCTTTACATTTTTATCCCCGATGGGAGCTTCAACTGTGGTAATGTAAAACCGTCTTT
>JBEPWN010000365.1:0-3478 GCA_041642395.1 Marinilabilia sp.
ATTTTCGGCTTTGCCGAAAATCAACCCCCTCCACCCTCCATATAACCTGTAGAACAGAGTCATTGCGAGCAAAGCGAAGCAATCTTTTTTCAAGAAAATAAGTTTCTCCGGACAATAGTGATCTTAAAATCTATCGATTTATTGATGTCAGATATTAATCAGTAATTGCATGATCTTCCTGAACAAGATTGTCGGTATAATTTTATAAAATATAAGAAATACTTTTGCCTGAAACCCTGCAGGATATCTCAACCTGGAACCTTTTGCCCGGGCCGCTTTGTAAATGGTTTTTGCAACAGCCGATGGCTGGGAAGCATGTTTGAAAGTTGCATTGTAGAAATGAGAGGTCTTCTGAGAGATTGCGATATATCTTTCATCATCGGGAGGTATGATTTCGTCTTTGGACCGGCCGTTAAATTCGCTCCGGACCGGGCCTGGTTCAACCAAACGAACTTTGATGTTGAATGGATTCAATTCGTAAAAAAGACTTTCCGTAAATCCTTCCACTGCATATTTACTGGCATTGTAAAGCGAATAGAGTGGCAGTCCCATGCGTCCGCCAATGGATGAGATGTTAATAATGGTGCCGTTACCCCGCCTGCGCATCAGAGGAAGAATACTGCGTACTACTCTGATTATTCCCAACAAGTTGGTGTCTATTTGCCGGATGATCTGGTCATCATTTGCTCCTTCAACAATGCCGAGGGCCCCATATCCCGCATTATTAACCACCACATCTATTCCGCCCATATCGTCCCAGGCCTTTGTAATAGTTTGTTCTACGTTATGGGGTTGAGTAACGTCAAGGACATATGTTGCAACGCCGGGAATATTAATAAGATCGCCGGCTCTGGAAACATTCCTCATGGTAGCAGCTACTTTCCATCCGCGGCTCGCAAAGTGGCGAACTGTTTCGTGACCTATGCCGGAAGATGCTCCGGTTATTAATATGTTTTTTGTTTTCATTGAATGCCTGATCTGTTAAAATAAATGAGTTCTAAATATATATAAACTCATTCAAAAAGAAATATTAATTTTGACGATTGAAAAGATGAGGTTTAGATCTGTCCTAAATGTATAACCACAAATTATCTATGTTCACGTCATTGAGAAGGAAGTGGCGTAATCTCCTACTTTTCCCGGTCATCAGTGATAAAACATGTAATTTTACAAATGCTGTTTTTTTAGCATGCTTTTCAAACAATAGATGTCTTAGAGTGTTTTAATGTTTTCTTACCAGAGACATAATATGGATTTGCATTTTTTATGATATAATCCATCTAACGTCTAATCCCGTAACGATCTATTAATGAGATATAAATATTTTTTGTTTGCCGGTCTGGCTTTTGTCTTTTTTGCATTGGGATTGCGTTTATTTGGTGTAGAGCATTATTCCTGGTTTTTAATTGCCGGTATTATCCTTAAAGTCATATACCTGATTATAGGTCTTTTGAATGGCACCCTTGCAGCCGGTCGTTATCTGGTTATGCTGCTTATCGGAATAGCCATGGTGGGAACGGGTTCTTATCTGAAAGGTTTCATGCCCGATCCGGTTGTTGGCTTGGTGATTATGGGGGCCGGCTTCCTGTTGAAAGCAATATCAATCGTTTTTATGGTACTGGTAGGGCGGAAAAGGAGAATGGCGCCGGAAACAGCTGCTTCATTGGATTCCGGACCGTTGTAATTCAAAAAAATGAAATCAGCGTAACGATACAAATGGTACTTGACAGAGACTAATTATTCTTTCAACCATTTATCTAACCATACAAAGAATTCACGTTGCCATAAAATACCATTTTGAGGATTTTGGATCCAGTGATTTTCTTCGGGGAAATATAGAAAACGGGCAGGAACATCAAGTAATTGTGCCGCATTGAAAGCTGCCATTCCCTGTGTAACGGGAATCCTGAAATCTTTTGCTCCGTGAATCACCAATATGGGAGTGTCCCAGTTCTCGACGAACAGATGCGGTGAAAAATCATAACGTTTATCGGGCATTTCCCAATAGGGTCCGCCTAAATCCCAATTAACAAAAAACATTTCTTCGGTGGTGAGGTACATCATGTCCTGATTGAAAACACCGGAGTGCGAAATGAATGCACTAAAACGCTTATCGTGATTCCCTGCCAGCCAGTAAACCGAATATCCTCCATAGCTTGCTCCTACGGCTCCCAGGTTTTCGTCATCTACAAAAGGTTCTTTTGCAAGCGTATCAATGGCGCTCAGATAGTCCTGCATGTTTTGTCCGCCATAGTCACCACTTATCTGTTCGTTCCATTCGCGGCCAAAGCCAGGAAGTCCTCTTCTGTTTGGGGCCACAATAATGTAATCATTGGCTGCCATTAGCTGGAAATTCCAGCGATAGCTCCAGAACTGGCTCACACTACTCTGAGGTCCACCCTGACAGTAGAGTAACGTGGGGTATTTTTTTGCAGGATCAAAATCAGGTGGATAGATTACCCAGGTATGCATTTGTTTATTGTCGGTGGTTGTGATCCAGCGTTCCTCAACGTGGCCCATATTCAGGTTGTTCAATATGGGTTTATTGACTTCCGAAATGTTTTTTGCTGAACCATCCACCGGATTTACAGAATAAATTTCAGTGGGCATTTCCATGCTCATACGGGTAGCTATAAGTTGTCCGCCTGCGGGAATTACAGATGTATAATTGTGTTTTCCTTCGGTAATCTTGTGAATGTCGCCCCCCGGCAGGTTTATGCGATAAATATCCTCGGTAGCATGACGGTTGCTGATGAAAAACAGGGCATCACCCATGGCATTCCAGACAGTGTTGTGAATATCCTGGACGAAATTGGCTGTAAAATCTATTATTTTGCCCGATTCCAGATCTTTTATCATCAGGCGGTTTTTGTCGGCTTCATATCCTTCACGCGGCATGCTTTCCCAGGCCATGCGAAGCCCGTCGGGCGAAAAAACCGGATTTCTGTCATAACCGGACATGCCTTCTGTCTGATTTTTTGTGGTGCCACTGTTCAGATTATAGAGATAGATATCAGAATTTGTAGACAGGGCATATTCTTTTCCTGATGATTTTTTGCAGGTGTAAGCAATATTTTCACCATCGGGGGTCCATGAGATTTGTTCCATGCCACCAAAAGGTTTCAAAGGTGTATCATATCGCTCACCTTCCATAATATCGGTGGCATCCGTAATTTTTTCGTCGGTACGGTAAGGTGCAATAAAGATGTGGCTGTATTTGTAGTCGTGCCATTGATCCCAGTGGCGGTACATCAGATCGTTTTCAATACGGGCATCGGCTTTGGGTAGATCGGGATATTTTTCGTTGGGTGTCTGGTCCAGTTTTACATCTTTCACCAGCAATATGTTCTCCATGTCGGGGGAATACTTGTAACCTTTGATTCCACCGGGAATGTCAGTAATCTGGATGACATCCTTTCCGTTTGGAAGCATCTCAAAAAGCTGTTTGCCTTCGGATTTGTTTATCAGAAAGGTGATC
>JBEPWN010000366.1:0-3466 GCA_041642395.1 Marinilabilia sp.
CGGTCGAAATTGCTATAGTGTCTTTTCAGGTAGTAATAGCTTTCATCGTGTCTGTTTTCGAGAATGGTGTCGCCTTCCGGGAAATTAAAGAGCACAATATCTCCCTGTTGCAGGTCGCCCGTTCCTTTCATCCTGAAATATTTTTCAGGATCCTCCGGAAATCTTCTGGGACCGGGTACAAGTTTGTTTACAGCAATGTAATTGCCGGCATGAATGGCTCTTTCCATGGATGGCGAAGGAACATTGATCAGCTCAATCCCAAACCGGTAAAGCAATATGCCAGCGACCAGTCCTATACCCAGAATAAATGTCCCGGTCAGAATATTGGCGGATAATGCAGACCAACTGCGGAGTTTATCCTGGTAATATTTCCATTTTTCATGATATACCCACCGGGTCCAAAGCAACAACAGCACAATCAATGGAATGAATATGATGTGAAACCACCATGCCGAAAACAGGACAATAATACTAATTAGTATGGTTGTAAGAAGACGCATCACCTTTAATCCTGAGTTTTAATATTATTCACCTGCGTATTTGAAAAAACGGTCCCATCTTATATTCATCGGAAATGATTTGTCCTTGTTAAGTGAAAGCCATACCAGAACGGGTTTTCCCACGACATGGTCTTCAGGCACAAATCCCCAGTATCTTGAATCTGCAGATTTATGGCGGTTGTCACCCATCATGAAGTAATAATCCATTTTGAATGTGTAAGAATTGGCAACCTTCCCGTTGATCAGTACATTTCCGTTATCCACTGTCAGAGTATTGCCTTCATAATTTCTGATGATCCTTTCGTACAAAAGTATGTTTTGGATCGAAATTTCTGCTGTGGCTCCTTTTGCGGGAATTACCATTGGACCATAATTGTCGCGGCTCCAGTTAAAATATTTGCTGTAAGGAAATACATTCAGTCTTGAGCTGTCGGGGGTGATTTCATCAATATTCACACTTTCTATAAATGGCATGACTTTTATCTTTTCTGCCATTTGTTGGGTAAGGGGGAGGATATAATGTGGCCCCATACCGCCCTCGTAACTGTCATCCTTACTGATTCCCAGGCGATCGTAGAAACGTCTGTTGAGACTGGTGCCGTCGGTAACGACATGGTAGTTATGCTGAACTCCTTCGGGAGTGTCCACAGCCTCGCCGTTAATGAAAATCTGATTGTGTCTGATTTCAAATGTGTCGCCGGGGATTGCAACACAGCGCTTTACATAATTATCGCGCCGGTCTACCGGCCGGTAAAGCACTTCACCAAAATCGTCCGGATTTTGTTTGATGTATTCAGCCCCGGCGGCTCTTATTTTAAGACGTCTTTGATATTCTGTTTCGCCTTTTACCGGCGTTCCGTTTCGTCCAAGTCTGTTCAATCCAATTTCCCGCTTGATATTAAAATAAGCAGGATTTGTGCGCAAAAATGGAACTGTGTCGCCAGCCGGGAAATTAAATACTACGATATCGTCGCGTTCCACATCACCAAAGCCTGCCAATCGCCTGTAATCCCATTGTGGTTTCTCGAAGTATGATTTGCTGTTAACAATGGGAAATGTATTTTGCACCAAAGGAAAGGAGAGGGGCGTGAAGGGCATACGCGGACCATAGCTCATTTTGCTTACGAACAGGTGATCACCAACCAGCAATGTTTTTTCGAGTGATGACGTAGGGATCTTATAATTCTGGAAAAAGAATATATTAATAATATATACTGCCACCAGAGCAAAAACCAAAGCATCGAGCCATTCTTTCCAAGCGGGAGGTTTGCTCTTGCCCTTTTTGGGTTTTTTCCATGCACCCCATGGAATTACTTTGGTGATGTAAAGATCAAATATTATTGGAAGGCCTAGTAATATCCAGTAATTTCCGATCCAGATAACCCATAGAACAAACAAAAGAGCAGCAATACTGAATTTTATCCAGTTTGTTTTTGGTACAGTTTTCAGATTTATCATTATTGTAATTAATATGTTTGATTTATTTCTTCTCCTTTCCAGCTATGAGCTTCGAGCTCTGAGCAGCTGCTTTTTCCCCGTTACTGGGTTACTTAAATTTAATCCCGAATGGTTGGTGTTTTCGGTCCATTTGAAAGAAAAAAACTTTACGTTATTGCGTCTTTTAGAATCCATAGCTTTAGCGAAGGATTACTCAGCGTTAAGATTTTTTCTAACGAACGATTGAATTAATGTGTTACGCCTGTTAAAGTTTCAGCATTTCTTTCATGGTCAGAAAGCCTTTGTTTTGCGAGGCGAATTCAGCAGCAAGAACCGCGCCAAGGGCAAATCCTTTGCGCGATTTTGCACTGTGATGAATGCTTATTTCATCCACATCCGATTCGTATTTCACAGTGTGGATTCCGGGAACATCTCCTTCACGGATGGCTTTTATCACCAGGTCACTTTTATCTTCGGCTTTTTCCAGCTTCCATTCTTTCTTGCGATCAATATTTTCGAGCAAATCTTCGGCCAGAGTAATGGCTGTGCCACTGGGAGCATCCAGTTTTTGTGTATGATGCACCTCTGTCATTTCTACATTGTACTCATCGAGGGTGTTCATGATTTTTGCCAGATGACGGTTCAGTTCAAACAAAATATTAACCCCGACACTAAAATTTGAAGCATAAAAAAATGTTTGTCCTTTTTCTTTACAGGCATTTTTAATTTCGGGCAATTTTTCGAGCCAGCCGGTGGTTCCGGAAACCACTGGTTTATTATATTTAAAGCAATTTTGGTAATTTGAAAAGGCAACTTTTGGAATTGTAAATTCAATGGCTACGTCGGCTGTTTCAAAGCCACCATCCTCAAATTTCTCACCCGTGGCTACAGGATCGATGCGTGAAACAATTTCATGTCCGCGTGAAATGGCGATTTTTTCAATCTCTTTTCCCATTTTTCCGTATCCAATCAATGCTATTTTCATATCGTAAGGTTTTTATGGTTTTTTCTGTGATAAAGCACAAAGATAATAAAATATGATGAGTTAGGGCAAAGGGCAAAGGGCATTGGGCATTGGGTAAAAGGGTGGAATGGTGGAAGGGTTTGTTGGTTCTAGTTTCTAGTTTCGTGTTTTGAGTTGGGGTGTAAAAGCATTGAGAATGGAGCAAAAAAGTGAGAGATTTGAAGGGTTGGATGGGAGGTAGTTTAGCTGCCAATAGCCCCAGAGGGGCGACAGAACGGTAAAACAAATTTGATAACAGAGTTAAAAAGCTGCAGAGCAGCGACAGGGACTGTTTTTGAAAAACAGAAGCCAGGGCAAACAATTGATGCATTGAATTTATTTGTAGGATCTGCTATGAAACATGGGGAACATCAGGAGCGGTTAGTTACTATAACGGAACTACAAATTATCAACGTTATGTGAGTGTTTCGGTTTTAAGTGGAGGATATGGAAGTGGAGGTGGTGGCTCAAGTGGATCCAGCAATGTATCGTATCAGTCGTCAGATGGCGGAGGTGGTAGTGCATC
>JBEPWN010000367.1:0-3464 GCA_041642395.1 Marinilabilia sp.
AAAGCTTAAAGGAGTATTGTTAGCCGGGGCTATTCATATATTATCTATTACAATATTCAACTACCAGCTAAATAAAGCAGGCTAAAGCACAAAAAGATGAAAAAACAATAACCCGAGAAAACCACAATCACCAAACTTTTCCTTAAAAAAAGCCAGAGCACTGGTCATTTGGTTCTCTACAGTCTTCTCTGAAATTCCCAGGCGTACTGCAATCTCCTTATTACTTAAACCTGCTTTTCTGCTGAGAAGAAAGATCTTCTTTCGTTTCTCCGGCAATTGAATTATTAATGCTTCATACTGTTCTTCCAAAAAACCAAAGTCGGTTAATTCTTCGGCGCCAATGTTATTTGAAATAACTGAATTCCCCAGATATTCAAGATATTTTTTCTCAGTTGATTTTTTACGAAATAAAGAAATGACTGCATTTTTTGCAGATGTATAAATCAAAGGTTCAATTCTTGTATCTTTATTCAATCCGGATCTGCTATTCCAGATATTTATGAACACTTCCTGAACAACATCATAGGCGTCGTCCTCATTCTTCAGGTAAGAAAGAGCAAATCCGAAAATTTTTTTGTGGTAGCGAGAATAAATCTCGTCAAGAATATTCTTATCTCCCCTTCTTAATCCTTCACATAATCTGGCATTTTCCATTTGCATAATTTGGCGCTAAAAATAAGATCCCAACAGTATAAACCACCAGAAAAAAGACATTTTATTACAGTTGGATTTACAATATTAATGATTTTTAATAACACGACAATCCCATCGGGTAATTATTAAATCTTTCAATTTTAACAACAACTTATTTTTTCTGCCGGCTATCGAATAGACTTCCACTCAATTTTTATATAAAGTCCAGAAATAAAAAATCCTGGAAAAAACTCAAAATCACTCATCACTCACCGCTTTTTTTAAATAGGTAATTAAAGATTCCTGACAAACGCCTCCGGAGCCTTTTACCTTACGTACTTTTATATACTGTGTCAGTCTGGCAAGCAATGGCAATAAGCTTTCATTCCCTTCCATCTCGAGCAATCCGCTTTTTATAACCGGGGCCAGATATTCCGCGAACTTTTGGCCGGTTTCTTTCCATATCAGAAACTCAGGTTCCACTCCATCCCGTTTTTCATCACCAACAGGTTTGGTTAACAAATGAAGCACTTCCATATCCTGCAAAATTAAAGATACCCATCGCTCAGGAACATGCCATTTTCCATTGTTGATTTTTTTTAGGCGTTTCCCAATAAACTTATTATAAAATTCCGAACAATGTTTGGTTTCTTCGTTTCCAGGCAAATTAACAAACACGTTCCAGATTTCGGAGACCGAGAATTGATCTCATCAGGGCCCGAAGAAAAAACTTCCACCTCCATGGTGCCCGCGGTCTCTGCTGTTCCGAAGAGAAAATTGATTGTTTTATTCGTTTCTATTCAGTATTGGGTCAACAATAGGCACAAGTCGAACCGGAACTCTTTAGCCAGGCTACCTGATAAAATGGCACATTTTAAACCGAAATCACTGGCACAATGAAACCGGAGTCGGTGGAACATTTTGATTCCGGAATTGCCTATTCGGTTCACCTTCGCACCTGCTTCATATCAAATTCGTAACTGTTCCATTGTAAAGTCATAGTAAAGTCTATTTAAAGTCATATTAAAGTCTAATTAAATTCAATTAAAATTGAATTTAATTAGACTTTAATACGACTTAATAATAACTCGATAACGAATTTCAAGTGAACTTGTCACGAATCTGGTACGAAGTTGGTCCGGAGCTGATCAGTTGCTAATTATGCCATCAGGAAAAATTGGAAGTATACATTTGTTTAAGCCCTTGGCCTACCACGTATTGTAAAAGCAATAATTTTTCACCGACCTGGGAATTAGATTTTTCCAGATTCTACTGGAATCTCTTAGAATTTGTTGGAATCAGTTGGAGCTTTCCGGAAAATTCTGGCAATCGTTGGATTTTTTCCAATTGTGTGGCAAAAGAAAGGTCAGCAACCGGGCAAAGAAAACGACCTGTGTCAGGAAATAAAAGAAAAAGGCAGCAGGGCCCACACAACACATTAAATCAAAATTGCAATACAATTATTTCAAAATATCCAATGAAAAACAATATATTTAGAATTACATATAAACCTCTAAAACCCCATACATGACAGCAAAAAAGAAAAATTCCGCCAAAGTTTTTATCCTGGATACCAATGTTTTATTGCACGACCATAAATGCTTATATAACTTTAAGGACAATGACATCATCATCCCGATCGTGGTGCTGGAGGAACTCGACAAATTCAAGAAAGGAAACGATCAGATCAACTTTCAGGCGCGTGAATTTGTAAGGGAACTGGATCACCTGTCAGGCGAACAGCTTTTTAGCGATGGCATTTCCCTTGGGAAAGATCACGGACGCCTTTTCATCGAAACCGGAAAACCACTTCCTCCCGAAATGAAGGACTCCTTCTCGGAGAACACTCCCGATCACCGGATCCTGGCCATTACATTGTATGTAAAAGATAAATATCCCGGCCGGCAAACCATTCTCATCTCCAAAGACATCAATCTGAGAATGAAAGCAAAGTCTCTGAGCCTGTTATCTGAAGATTATGAATCAGACAAAGTAAAGAACATTGAAATTCTGCATCACGGGGTGGAAACTTTTGATGGTTTCGACAAAGATATTATTGAAAGCTTTTATAAAGACGGCCAGGTACCCCGGTCAGAATTTCCCATGACAGAAGAGCAATTACCTGCCAACCAATATGTCATTCTGAAAAATATTAACCAAAGCGTTTTAGCCTGGTTCGACCCGGTATCACAGACTATTCGCCGGGTTGAAAAACATTCAGCTTTCGGCATAGAACCAAGGAATGCGGAACAAACCTTTTCATTGCATGCATTAATGAATCCGGAAGTAACCCTGGTGTCGCTCACCGGAAAAGCAGGTACGGGAAAAACCCTGCTTGCGCTTGCTGCAGCTCTGCAACAAAAAAAACAATACAATCAGATTTTACTGGCCCGCCCCATTATGCCGCTTGCCAATCGCGATCTGGGCTTTTTACCCGGCGACATCAATGAAAAAATCGGTCCATACATGCAACCCCTTTTCGATAACCTGGGAGTGATCAAAAACCGTTTTAAAGGACAAAGCAAAGAACTAAATATCATTGAGGAAATGCAAAGACACGAGGAGCTGATCATCACTCCTTTGGCATACATCCGCGGACGAAGCCTTTCGGATGCATTTTTCATCATTGACGAAGCTCAGAACCTTACCCCACACGAGGTAAAAACCATCATTACACGAGCCGGCGAAGGCACTAAAATGGTTTTCACCGGTGATGTACACCAGATTGATTCTCCATATCTTGATATGCAGAGCAACGGACTGGCATATCTCACAGATAAGATGAAAGGTCAGGATATATTTGCCCACGTAAATCTGGTAAAAGGAGAACG
>JBEPWN010000368.1:0-3461 GCA_041642395.1 Marinilabilia sp.
TCTAAAATATCATTAAGCGTCAAAGACTCAAGTTCCGGAAGCTCCATTCCCTCAGCACTTCGGTGCGATCTGATAAAATTGATATCCTCAAGGGCCCCGGCCTCATCACCATCCCTGAATTTGGCCTCAGCGCGGGTCAGATAAATATCGGAAATCCTCAGTATGGGAACATCATTGGACGAGGAAAACTGGCGTTCTGTTTCAGGTTTGGGTGCAAACTTAACCACCCGCACACCGTAATTTTCGGGAGAATCTTCCAGAACAATCTCCGGAACAAATATAAGTGGATCACCATTTCTCATCTCCAAAGGTTCGCCATCAAGCCCATATTGCTGCCCAATAAGAAATCCCTGATTAAACCCCGTTTCGTCCATAATGCGATCGTCATAGAACCGTGCATCGTTATCCCGGTCCCAGGTGTTCACAAATGTAGAGGTTGTGGAACCGCCGTTCCAAAGGCTGGTATAATTCCCAAAGGTCTGGCTGTAGTGCAAAGTAAAATTGACCCAAACACTGCCGCCTCCCATGTCAAATTCGTCACTCATGGGCACGGTAAAAATAAATTCAGAATGATCACCGGTAACATCATGTTGAAACATTGACCAGTAATCGTCCGTCACCACATATTCACCGGAATTGATAACCTCATCTGCAAACGTAATGGCCTCGCCCCACATTTCAGTACCTCCATATACCTCGTAATTGAGATATAATTTCGCCAGTAAAGCATTGGCAGCACCCTGGGTAACGCGTTCGGTTCCAACTTCCGACCTGGTTTTAAGATTCGGCAAAACTGCTTTTACCTCTTCAATAATAAAATCAATGGCTTCTTTTCCTTCCAAAACTTCCGGTGTGACAGAAAAATCAAGCTCATCAGAGGGTCTAAATGGCACTTTGCCCCAAAGATCATAAATGACATACATATAATAAGCTCTTAAAAACCGGGCCTCATTAATGTATTGCTCAGTCGTTTCATTCTGCTCAAACTGCCCAATATAATAAATCGCTGTATTGGAACGTGAAAGTCCTCGACTCATTGCATCCCAAACATTCTTAAGTCTGATGTGATCAGCACTCCATGTATGCACATGCAATTGCTGCCATGCACCATTGTCAAACCAGTCGGTTCCCCGCGTCGGGAAAACCGTTTCGTCGGTGGTAATCTGCTGAAGACCCCAATAGTCATACCACTCAATAAGCTGTCGGAGACTCGCATAAGGAGGATTGATAAGTGACTGAACGTTATTTGGATTGCGAATCAGATCGCCTCCAAGTTGCTCATCTATTATTTTTTCTTCCAAATCGGTACATCCCATCATTGAGAAGGCCAGGAAAAACACCGACAGTAAAAAAAGGATATTATTTCGTTTCATAATTTTTTATATTAAAATAATTTATCAACATTAAAACTGAAGATTTACACCAAAAGTAATTGTCCGGGGCAATGGATAAGATGTATAATCAACGCCCATAGAAGGAACACCATTTTCCCCCGCATCCACACTCACCTCAGGATCAAACCCGGAATAATCAGAAATTAAAAGCAGGTTGTTGCCGGTGGCATAAATACGGGCCGTACTGATCCAATTCAAAGCATTGGTGTCAAAGGTATAACCCAAAGTAAGGTTTGAGAATCGCAGAAATGAACCATCTTCTACAAAACGGGAAGAAAACGCATTGGAGTTGGCGGGTGACTCATTAGAATCATAAACAGCCTCGGTAACATTTGAACCACGTTCAAGTGTTCCCTTCACAAAAATGGCATTAGCTGTGTTGTTATAGACCTTATTACCTTCTGAACCATACCAGAACATGCTAAGATCAAAACCTTTGTATGTGAAAGAAGTGTTGAAACTGTAAGTGAAATCGGGCAAGGCCGAACCCAGTGGCTCCAATACATCATTTCCTTCCTCATCTTGTTTATATTGACTGATTCCTTCTTCATTGAATCCCTGAAAAACACGTCCATAGAAAGTGCCAATAGGCTCTCCATTGGTAATTATCTGCACACGGGTTCCTGATAATCCCTGACCGGAAGCATTTCCTGTTTCGATTAACTTTACAGGAAGGTTTTCCACTTCATTTTTCACCTGAGAAAAATTGAAACCCAGATTCCAGTTCAGATCACGATTTTGAATTATGTCTCCATCCAATCCAATTTCGAAACCGGTATTAAATATTTCAAGATCCGGTACATTCTGCCACTGAGTTTGTGTAGCAGCAGGTGCTTTTGCAGGAATTTCCAACAATACATCTTCTGTTCGTTTGCTGAAAATATCAAGAGTACCTCTCAGGCGATTATCAACAAACCCAAAGTCCACGCCAAAATTAGTCTGATAAGTTGTTTCCCACTGAATATCAGGATTCGGAGTACGAAGGAAGGTGATTCCCGGGGTTAGAACTCCATTGAAATATCCATTTGCTGAAGGAGTTGTTCCTACTGCCAACAATGAAATTTTATCCGGAATTTCCTGATTCCCGGTCATACCCCATCCAAGCCGGAGTTTCAAATTACTAATCGCATCAACATCGGCAATAAATGGTTCCTCTGAGAGACGCCAGGCAAGAGCTGCAGAAGGAAAAAACCCATATTTCTTGTTTTCACCAAACTTGGAAGAACCGTCGGAACGTGCCGTTAGAGTAAGCAAGTATTTTTGGTCAAGAGAATAATTAAAACGGCCAAAAAACGATTGCAATTCTCTTTCATGCGCATAAGAATCAGCCTCGGCAGAAGAGAAATTACCATATCCCAGATTATTTGTATAAAGAATATCATCAACTTCAAATCCAAATACCCGGATTTGAGTCCCTGTTACTTTAAAATACTGATAAGCATGACCGGCAAGAGCATTGATTCTGTGTCTATTATTCAGATCAAGATTCCATGTCACAAAATTTTCAACCAACCGGTTATTGGCTGCTATTGAGTTGACATTGGCTTCTCCTTTGTTTGTCAGATAATTAAGCTCATAACCTTGGTTTACTTGCCGCTCGGCCACCGACCGGTCCAATCCGATATTCAGTTTATATTTTAGATTGGTGAGAAGTTCCAACTCGGCCGACATATTGGTTAATATGCGATTGGTACGTGTAACATCATCCGTCAGATTCATCATTGCCACCGGATTACGCTGGTCGATGGAATGCTGATAATAGCTGCCATCTTCTGCATAAATAGGAAATGTGGGATTCAGCTTCAGTGCAGTAAGGATCAGGTCACCTTCAAAACCACCTGTTTCGCCAATAGGGGCACGGCTGTCTTCTACATGGGATGCAATCAAGGTTCCCTGCAAATTCAGTCTGCCTCCGAATGCAGTCTGGCTTACTTTTATGTTCCCATTGATCTTCTCCATGCCGGTGGTGGTAATGATGCCTTCCTGATCAAGATATCCAATCGAAGCACGATACATCAGATTTTCGGTACCTCCGCCATAAGAGAAGTTATGGTTTTGGGTTTTGGC
>JBEPWN010000369.1:0-3453 GCA_041642395.1 Marinilabilia sp.
CCGGCATTTTTATTTTTGAAACAATTGGGTAGTTGAAAATATACTTTTACTGAGGCATCATTACAAATATCAATGTCCTTCTCTGAGGATATTAAAACTGAAAGAGAGGGATTTTTGGGGGGACTATGTTGCTTTAAACCGGGAAGACTTATAGGGGCAATATAGGATCTTGAACCATTCAAAATGAATAACAACCTTTTCTTTATAGATGTGAGTTCCCTGAAGGGCAGGTAGAGATTGGTTTCCAGATTAAAAGTTATGTGCTCAATGAAAAAATCCGTGTCATTGATTGCATTCAGTCTGCTTAATATTGCCTTTTCATTTAAAGGTTCTGTGCCGTTATCTGTCAGATTAGTTTCAGAAAGCACCTCAAATGATGTGTTGGGAGTTTTTACGGATACTTTTAACGGGGTGCCACATTGTCCTGAAACAACTATCAGTAAAGGAGTTTTAGCGATGCTAAATGGTTCGATTTTCTTTTTAATAACACTTCTGATTGTTTCTCTTTCTTTATAGAGTTCCCTTTGCCCCTCTGTTATTCTGTCGTCTGAGCAATAATTATTGGTTTCGGAATGGTGCCTGGTTGAATGGCTCATGGGATTATCAATAAACATCTCCTTATTAATATCTCCCTTTAAAAAAGAATTTGAAAAATTGCGATTAAATACCTTGTAAAGATCACTGTTGTCATTCAGAAGAACGTCGTTATCATAAAAACTGCGAATTTGCTTTTTCCATGATTTAACCACAGTGTAGACGTATTCAAACTCCTTAATTCGACCTTCAATCTTCAGTGAATAAACACCGGCATCATAAAGTTCTTTTAAATCAAAATAGGCCGAATTATCTTTAAGATTAAGAGGGTAATCTTTCCCTGCAGGTGTCCTTACATATCTCTCTCTGCATGGTTGGCTGCATCTGCCACGATTGCCTGAGTTCCCTCCATAAACAGAGCTCATATAGCAGATACCTGAAAAGGATATACAATACGAGCCGTGAACAAATACCTCGGTTAAGACATTGCTCTTACGTGCTGCAGCCGTTAATGTTTTTATCTCATGAATATTTAGTTCCCTTGATAAGTTGACCCGCTTAGCCTTTAGATTTTCTAAAAACTGAATCTGACCTGCGTTATGAGTGGTAAGTTGTGTTGATGCATGTATTTTTATTCCCTCAAAATATTTGGATAACAGGTAGAATAACCCTAAGTCCTGAACAATCAAACCATCAATGGAAGTATTAACTAATTTATTGAGCAGCTTTATAAGAGCCGGAATTTCACTGTCTACTATAATGATATTAAGGGTTAGAAATACCTCACAATGGTGTTTATGTGCGAGTCTTAAAATTCCCTGTAAATCTTCAAAACCGATATTTGCGGCCCGGTTTCTTGCATTAAATTTATTTAAACCACAATAAACGGCATCAGCTCCGGCAAGAATTGCAGTTTTAATGGAATCAATGTCTCCACCAGGTGCCAGTAATTCAATTTTCCTCTTCATTTTTGGAGATATAATGGCGTGTTTACTGTGGTACTGTCCTTTCAATCCGTGATGAAGTTGAAGGGCTCAAAACCTGAAAACATCCCAAAGGATAAAAATTAAAACAGAGGCTAAATATGCAAATTTATTTCAAGAGGACAAGCAAGTGATGTTCTCTAAACGCAGAGACGCCATGACGCAAAACTTTTATTATCAAAGAGTTTTTGTCAATACTCGTTGATGTACAAATAGCATTTTGCCAGGCATTTGCAAAAGCTTAGCGGACTATTGCAAATGAACTACTTCAAAAAATTATCATCCAAAAACCTCGGAAATTCATCTTTATACTGGTGGCTTATGGGAATGTACGTATGGGAGAGGCTAATACAGAACCTTTAATATGCTGTGGATTCAACGGTTGGCGATTATATCTTTGTTGTGCGGTCGTACATTATTTCCGTGTCAAGTTATTAATTTTTTCAATCCATTCTGTTTTTGAATCTGTATATGCCTCCCTATCGTTTGGATATTTCGCAGCAAGTTCTAATTTCAAGGTCTCGTATTCTTTCGCAATCGCATTATTTTTAATCAGATAATCCCTGAATCTTATTTCGTCCCAATCTCCACGGTATCTAATATGAACATGATAAGTTTGTCCTTTAACCCCTTGCTCTGTATAACCTTTAACAAAAGTCAAATGTGGCGCAGGATTCTCTGGATGGTCATTGATGAAATACCCATGCGATTTGAATCTGTCCTTTAACTTTGAAATATCAAGCTGCTCTTTAATCTGCAGCAATATATCAATAGTTGGTTTAGCCTTTATTCTTGGAATTGCTGTACTACCGATATGGTCAATTCTCTCAATTTCAGACTGTAAAAATGAATCAGTAATCAATTTGGCTTCATTTTGGAACAAACCTGACCACTTATCTGAATAGTCATTTATTATTATCGGGAATAATTGACCTAATTCCTTTGTTGTCATTTTATATAAATCTTTTTGGGCAGTCATATTAAAGCAATTTTATGATTGTCAAAGCAATTTGAAAAATGGAAGTCGGAAATGTTCAGTTGCAAATTTAAGCATTTGCATGTGCAAATTTTAGCCGGGGCAGATTTCATAGGCTACTATCAATAGCATCTCACTTATTGTTGTGTTAACGTTTGGCATTTTCAATTTTTTTAGCAATTTAATCCAAATGCCCAAAGTGGTATTACATTAAGGTAACCATATTCAACATCCTCTTTTATCACAAATGATTTTCCATCTTTTTCTATCTGGCTTTGTTTCTTAATTTTTCACCGACTTCAAACGTAAAATTATCAACGACAAAATCAGCGTTTTTTTTGTGGATGTCATTTTATTTGTTACTCGTATTTGTTTCAAGAAAAAGGTTTATCTTGAATTCTCAAGGGGATAAAAACAGTAAACCAAAATTAAAGTGAAATTATTCCATTAATTTTAGAACCCGTAATAGATGGTTAGATTTTTAGATGTAAGATAAAAGAAGAATCGTATCCTGCAGCTTCGGGATTGAAAATATGCATTTTAACACAAACAACCACTTAAGCATAAAAAACTGGCTACATTGATCTTATGAAAGTTTAATAAACCATTTTTGCGTGAGCCAGGCGGACTATTGCCAAGGAACAAACAGCCAGATATCGGAATGAATCTTTGAGAAAGCGATGGTCAGAAACGGCGAAATGGACGACGAACACCGTGACGGCTTGATGCCGGAAAATTATATATTAACCAGAAAAACCACTACACGATGAAACTAAAGTATGGAATGAATCCATATCAGGATTATGCGGAAGTCATTGACGAATCAGGTGCATTTCAATTGCTGAATGGAAACCCAAGCGTAATAAATGTGCTTGATGCCCTCAACTCATGGCAATTGGTGAAAGATGCTGCACAAACGCTTGGCAAAGCGGCAGCCACATCGTTCAAGCATGTTACTCC
>JBEPWN010000370.1:0-3442 GCA_041642395.1 Marinilabilia sp.
TTCCAGCCCACGATCACTCCTTTGGTATAATCCACCATGGCCAGGGGATATTGAGCGTCTTCGGGAAAGGCCGTCACCTGGGGGAAGGCCATCTCCAGGCGCCCCACCTCCACCGGGTTCCTGATGTCGGTGATGTCGATGGCCACCAGGTCAACATAGCTGTCGGCAAACAGGATGTTGCCCCGAATGGCAATATCCACATTGCCGGGAATCTCGTAAAACACCACCTTCATGGGGTTGGCCGGATCCGTATTGTCGAGCACGTGGATGCCCTCGTTCAGCTCGTTGATAAAAAGGTACTGGTCTTTCAGATAGATCTTGCCGGCCTGCTCAATGCCACGTGCCGGCGAGGACTTGAAGGAAGCCCTGAACTCATTGAAGTCCATGTACTCGGGTACATTGGCCAGGTACGAAAATTCGTTGTTGCTCCTGCAGCCCCCGAAGGAAGCGGCCATCAGCAAAATCATTAATAAGCGGAGGTGAAATGCTTTTTTCATGTTGTGATAGGTTTAAAGTCTATAACCCCAATACGGATGAAAGGGGGATTGTGCTGCAAGAGTTTAATTAAAAGTTTTATTTACATTTGAATCTTTAAGCGAAACAGCTTTGCTTAGGAGATAATCCGAAACCAATAAAGCCGGATTCGAATGAAATTACTTGCAGGACAGCAAGTTGACAGAGTACTATTTAAGGAAAGTATATAAAAAATGATAAAAATAAATTTCTTATTTGTCATCATGCTAACGATAATTCAACTATCGACCGCAAATGCTCAGGAGTGGGAAACTGATTTTACTGAAGCCAGGAAAATGGCGCAAGAAAGAAACCGCAACATTATTTTGGTTTTTTCCGGCTCCGACTGGTGTGCACCCTGCATGAAGCTTGAAAGAGAAATCTGGAAATCCGAGCAATTTCAGGCTCATGCCAGAGACCATTTTGTGTTGGTACGAGCAGATTTTCCCAAAAAAAAGGCCAACAAGTTATCCGGAGAACAGGAGAAAAAAAATGCTGAATTGGCTGAAAAATACAACATCAAAGGCTACTTTCCTTTTGTGGTGGTAATGGATAAGAATGCCAACGTTCTGGGATACACCGGCTACAAAAACGTAAGCCCTGAAGAGTACATAAAAATCCTGGAAAGCTATAATCCTTAGAAAAATGCTCAGAAGCTTTATAATATTTTTCCTGTTCATCACCAGTCATTTGGTTCATGCTCAGCAAATTTTCCATCAGACTGCATTCCTTATGGGTAGCCGTTTTGATATCAGCGTGGTGGCTGATGATGAAAAGGAAGGAAACGCCAGCATTGAAACTGCCATTGCAGAAATTGCACGTATCGAAAATTTAATTTCTTCCTGGTCGCCACAGTCGCAAACTTCTGCCATAAACCGCAATGCGGGCGTTAAGCCTGTAAAAGTGGATCGGGAGTTGTTTGATTTAATGGAGCGTGCCATCGCCATATCCAACATCACCGATGGAGCCTTTGATATCAGTTATGCCTCGATGGACCAAATCTGGAAGTTTGATGGGAGTATGACACAAATACCCTCCGATGAAGCCATCAAAAAGTCGGTAGAAAAAGTAGGGTATAAAAACATTGTACTGGATCCGGAAAATCAAACGATTTTTCTCAAACATCAGGGAATGAGAATTGGCTTTGGAGCCATTGGCAAAGGGCACTCAGCCGATAAAGCCAAACTACTGCTTATTTCAAAAGGCGTAAAGGCTGGGATTATAAATGCCTCGGGCGATATGAACACGTGGGGAAAACACCCTGATGGCAAGGATTGGACGGTGGCCATTACCAACCCAATGAATAAAGACAAAGCCTTTGCCACCCTTCCCCTGAAGCAGGGCGCGGTGGTAACCAGCGGGGATTATGAAAAATTTGTGACGCTGAATGGGATTCGGTATTCACACATCATCAACCCAAAAACAGGCTACCCGGCCAAAGGGATTATTAGTGTGACCGTTTTTGCACCCAGTGCGGAATTAGCAGATGGATTGGCTACCGCCATTATGGTAATGGGAAAAGACATAGGCATCGATCGCATCAATCAGTTGCCCCATGTAGAGTGCATCATTATAGATGACCAGGGCGGCATTCATCAATCGAAACATATTAAAATCAATGAAAAATAAATTGTTAATTGCAGTTATCCTACTGCTGAGCGCATCCTCCTGCACCGTAGTGAAAGAATACGAAAAGGTAAAAATCAATGATCCGGACATGGAATTGATGGGGCGAAAATCAATCAAATTTGCAACAACCTTTCAGGTATATCGTGAAGGGGCATCTGGAGCCAATGGAGGCAAATCTGGCGGAGGTTGTGGCTGCAATTAATATTCCTTGTATGAAAAATATAGTCATTCTATCCCTTTTATTATCTCCTTTCTGGACATTGGCGCAAACGGCCAGTGATTCCACAATAGTGTTTAAAAAAAGAGTGCTCGAATCCACTGAAGTAGATATCCTTACAAGCTATTACACACAAGATGGCCAAAATGCATCGGTTACAGGGGGTATTGGTACAGAAAAGCTGGATGATTTTGCTTCAGACATTAACGTGTCAATCCCTCTTAATGTTGATGATGTTTTAACCGTAAACGCAACAATATCTGCTTACACATCAGCTTCTTCCAGCAATTTAAACCCCTTTACCGGTGCTTCAAGCGGGCCTTTAACAGGAACACCCTGGGCGGCATCATCAGGTGCTTCCAGAAAAGATGTCTGGGTCAGCTCAAATATTGGATACGCCCATTCTTCAAATGACAGAAATTCTGTTTATTCAGCCACATTAAGCTTTGCCAATGAATATGATTATACATCGGTTAGTGGGGGATTAGGTTTTGTCAGGTTATTCAATCAGAAAAATACAGAATTGAGTTTAAATGCCTCTGTGTATTTTGATAGTTGGAGACCACAATACCCTACCGAAATAGAAACTTATGTTCATGAAAATGGAGATTTGGATGCAGATTTTTTTCAGGGAGTAAACATTCTGAACCAGAATGGCAATATTATTAACAAGTTTGGACCAGATGCCTGGAAACCAATCAATACAACACTTGTTAACGACAAAGCCCGGAACACTTATGCGGTGTCATTGGGTTTTTCTCAAATATTAAGCAGAACGACACAAATGGCCATTATTTCAGACATCACCTATCAAAGGGGATGGCTGTCAAACCCCATGCAGCGTGTTTACTTTGCTGACCAGGACAATTTTTATATCGGAAATGCTACAAGCATCCCTTTTTATAACAATCCGGAAAATAAAGATGTCTTTCAGTTGGCCGACGACATTGAGCGGTTACCTTCCAGCCGGTTAAAAGTGCCCGTAGGTGTAAGATTAAATCAATACTTCAATGAATTTTTGGTTCTCAGGAGCTACTATCGCTATTATTTTGATGACTGGGGCATTCAATCTCACACCATCGA
>JBEPWN010000371.1:0-3441 GCA_041642395.1 Marinilabilia sp.
TAGCAAGGTCGTTTATTGAAACTGCAATAAATCCGGATGAGTTTACAGTGACGTCAGTTATAAATGATCCTTGAAGTTGATCAGGTTGAATTTCTGCAACCTTTTGAAAACGAATCTCTTGAGCAAATAAAGAATCTACTAGTGTAGAATTGCATACTAATAAAAGCGTGAAAATTATTATACGCATCATTTAAAATCAGTTTGATAAAGACATAAAAAAAGATTGCCCAGGCTGATTGAAAATGGGATAACGGCCCAGCGCATAACGGGTGCGGAGATTATGAGTTAATAAACGGCTAATATGTTAAAACAAGCAACTCCGGAAACCGAAACCTCGTCCGCGTACCCGCTTAATGCACGGATTAGGTGTTTTAGTTAAGACCATTTAAGTGGTGGAATATATTTTCGACTTCAGAGTCACTGAATATGTCGTCAAAGTATTCTACGTAACCGTTTAGACTGGTGTAAGGTAATATTTTAACATACTTGAACTCTTCACTCGGTACATTATTTGTCATTGCAATGATATTTCTGACCGGTACCTTTTTGCTTCCCCAATGATGGTCTTCAAGACCCAAATTTGATTCACTGTTTATTTTAACAAATAAGACATAACCAGATCTTTTTATCTGTTCGACAGGAGACCTTAGGTCAAGATTTTGAATAGATTGAGAACTCCAATTTTTAGTTTCAATCACAAAAATACCAGATGCACAAATCAGTAAATGATCTATTTGAATGCTGAAAATTTTGTCATTTTCTTTTCTATCATAAATTGGTTCGCTGAATTCTAAAGAAAAATCATTAATTACATAGAATGAGTCTGGTAACTTCTTAAGCTCATTTACAACTGCGTTTTCCCCAATGGCTCCTGAGATAATCGTGTATAAATCATCTACGGTTTCCTTTATAAAGACAAGTTCTTGTGTTGATTTCTTACAGCGTTTCGAAAGTATATTTTCATAGTTATTCTCCAATGATGCCTTTCTGTAAGTAAACCATCTGAATTTTATGCCATAGTATATTTTATAAAGTGTGTTTAAGCTACGTTTCTCCTTTGCTAGCTTGAGAGATTCTTCTAGCGCTTGTATTTCCTTACTTAGTTTATCCTTTTCATTCTTGGGAATACTTCTCTTTTCATGCTCGTAGTTCTTAAGAAATGTATTGATGTCACCTATGGAGTTGAAACGCTGAATTCCTTTTTTATCTAAAGAAGTTTTCAGTTTTTTGAGGGTTTGTATTTTACCAACTACAACAGCCATAACTAAAAGTTAAAAAATATCTGAATCTATTTTGGACATCTCATTTATCTTAAAAAAACTAAAGACCCAACTCATCACGGGCGCAGGAATTATGAGTTAATAAACGGTGATAATTTTAAAACAAGCAGCACTGGAAACCAACGGCACGTCAGCATCCACAGTTAATGCGATTGCTATATTGTTTTATGATTAATTTTTAACCAAATATTACCATCAAAATTATTAACCCAATTATTGCAAAAATAATCATACAGCCCACGTTTAGAGTTTGAAGAAAGCAACCCTCTTTTTGGCCCTTAACCTCAATTTTAGGTTCTGATTTAGAACGCTTCATTGGGTTTCCACAATTGGGGCAGGCATTTGCCTTTTCAGATATTTTCTTTCCACATTCTGGACATTCTATTAAAGCCATGAATTATTGATTTTACCAACGTTATTATTTCCCGAATGAAGTAATGTTTCTCTATATAATGGTTTGGTGTTTCTGCTGCCTGGCGACCAACTCAAAAGTTGAGAAAAAAATCTAAACAGGTCAGCAGGAAATACTTTGTTATGTGTTTTGGCCTGGAATTTTAATTTCTAATTCTGCTACTTTTCCAATGAGATAATTCGCAAACGCCGAACAAGATACTAGCATATACTTTGCATCAGAAAAGGAAATATCTTGTTCTTTTAAAATCGCGTGTCTAATTCCATCTTGATCACTTGTATACCCATATAGATTTTTAAAACCAGCTTTTAATGCCCCATGAAGACTAAAATGGTTTTCAAGTTTATTTAATGCATCACCCAATGTTGCTTTATTATCACCAGTGAGTACTTGGCAAATTGATTCTACTGCACTAATAGACTCCTTTATCGAGTTTCGATAATCAGGGCTTTTACGGTCGGATAAAAATTTAAGCGCAGTTATTATATGTGTACGAACACCCTGAAATGAATCAGAATTTTGAATTATCTCTTCAATTGTTTGAATTTCAGATTCTGAAGTGATAGGTGTAAACTTCCTTTCAATTATTCTGTAGCCAGCATTCTCTTCCTCCAAAATAAGATTACATACGCCTGGAAACTTTTCAAGATTACGAATACGATCAGGTTTATTTATTATGATGAATTCAATGAAATCATAAACTCTATGCCACTCGAATTCAAAAAACTCTTTTTCAATAATTTCAACTGCATCACTAAAGTAACTTGGCATTTCATTAATCTTCCATTTAAAAAAATCGTGCCAAATTTTTTGCATTGTCATTTCAAAATTTGACCCTGATACCCAAGAATTGACTCCATAATTCTCATACTTTTTCCAATAAAATGCTTCAACTAGATTCCACAACCGGTTTCTTAATTCAACATCAATATCTTCAAGTTGAAGTTCTTTATTTACTGGTCTGTAACCGTGTCTTTGTGAAAAAAGCATATTTTATTGGCTAATAAATTTTTTAAAAAACACATCACACATTATTGATGAACTTACTTCTTTTCAATAAATACACCAACTTCGGCTTTACTTATTTATAGTTAGTGATTTTAACGTGTGATGTTCAACAGCATCGTTCATTAAAAAATGTATTGAACATTCCGGTCTCCATAGCTCTTCTCTTTATGCTTCTTTCATTTTCCGTATCTTTTAACTTCATCTTCTTTCAAATCAATACACAGCTTTATGAACCGCCTCTCAAAAGAAAAATCTCCCTATCTCCTTCAGCATGCCAATAATCCTGTGGACTGGTACCCCTGGGGAAAAGAAGCATTTAAAAAGGCGCGGAAAGAGAATAAACCGGTTTTTCTATCGATTGGGTACGCCACCTGCCACTGGTGTCATGTGATGGCGCATGAAAGTTTTGAGGATGAGGAGGTTGCCCGGCTGATGAACGAAGCGTTTATCAACATCAAGGTGGATCGCGAGGAGCGACCGGATATCGACAACACCTACATGACCGTCTGCCAGATGCTGACCGGTCAGGGTGGGTGGCCGCTTACCATCATCATGACTCCCGATAAGGAACCGTTTTTTGCCGCTACCTATCTGCCGAAAAGTTCTATGCAGAACCGTATCGGGATGACGGACCTGGTCCCTCAAATAAAAAACGCGTGGCAGAATGATCAAAAACGTATCAATGATGCTGTTGAGAGAATAAAGGATGGATTTTCAAAAAGTCTTCAGCTGGGGCAGTCC
>JBEPWN010000372.1:0-3424 GCA_041642395.1 Marinilabilia sp.
AGAGTAGGATCGCCGCCTCCTTCAATAATCAAATCTCCTTTTAAAACACCATTTTCTATATTACCCGTTGTCCGGAAACGGGTCGTAAAATAGAAATCGCGTCCCAATAATTTAAGTGCAGTACCGGTAGTAACCAATTTCATTAAACTGGCAGAAATAAGGGTTTTACGGGAATCAACACTATAGACATTTGTTCCGGTTTCCAGATCACGTACCAAAACAGAAAATGATGCATGTCCGGGCAAATCTCTATTTTCGCTGATTTGTGCATAAAGAGACGCGGGTTGTAAAAGAAAGCACAATACAAAAACAAAAAATATTCTATTCATCGATCCCAAATTGATTATCCAGTTTTTTCTTTTCCTGCAGACGCCTGGCCAGTTCGACATAATATCGGCGGGCAACATTTATCTCCCTTTCCGAAACAGCAAGCCCACCCAACTGGTCATATTCTTCAACTGCCCTGTATCCCCAGGCAGCAGCTTCAAGTAGATTGCCAAGTAACTCCTGCCCAAGAGCCATGTTAAATGCAGCCCGTGCCTTTTGTTTGCCTTTGCTTTCTTCATAGACATGGTTCCAAACACGCACAGCCGCTTCCCATTGCCGGTTGGCAATCAGTTCAGAAGCTCTGAAAAAGAGAGGATGGCCCTGTTTGTAAAAAATTCGTTCCTCTATTGTCCATGTGGGTGCAACATATCCTGCATATTTTTCTCCGGCATGGTCAGCACCTGCTTCCAGAGCCTCTTTTATGGACGGTAAATCCTTACCCGAATCTCCCACTGAATTACCGGCTCCTTCCCAAAAAATAGTATCCTTCTGCAAATGAATATCAACAAGATCATCTGCCAGACAATTATGTATTTTCCAATATGTGCTGTTTCGAGAATCTAATGTGGCAAAATAATAATCGGGCATTTCCATTATATTAATGGTTGTTCCGTAATCGTAATGATCCAATGAGATAACCGCCTGCGCATCAAAATGACTACATAAGGTATCTATCTCGAAAGCCGATAAAGGATCCATGGGCCGGCCATCATCCCCAGAATTGAATTGTTGTTTCACAATATGAACCGAATCAAAGAACTGATGAGCTTTCAGTGCTTCACCGAATGACTCAACTGTACGCATACCAAAATCATCAACATGGATGGTGTCCACTGAATATTTGCGTCCCGGTAAATTTATTTGATGTACACCACTATCCTCAGGATGAAACGGAAAAGCATTATCAACCACCACAACGGATGCAATATTCACGGGTATATCCACTCCGGCTGGTTTTAGCACATCGAGATTGATGGTAGAGTAAGAAACACATCCTGTAAGAAAAAGATACAGGCCTGAAAGGATTATTGCTTTAATTCGGTTCATAAATAATAGTTTACATTGCTTTCTTTAAAATAGCCACAACATCCTCTGAATCGAGCCGCTTAAAGGTACCAATTTTACCAAACACACAAGCTTTTTTGCCCATCTCTTCAAAATGATCAGAGGGAATATCCACCTGCGAAAGTGTAGCCGGCATTTCCAGTGAATTAAAAAATTCCCGCACAGCATTGATGCCTTTTTCAGCAGCTTTTATTTCATCTGGTTCATTTATATTCCACACATTTCTAGCCATTTTAGCAAACTTTGGAGCAGTCTTCTCATTCAGAACATAACTCATCCACATAGGATGTATAATGGCAAGGCCTGCTCCATGAGTAAGATCGTATATAGCACTCACTTCATGTTCAATACCATGGGTGGCCCAGTCGCCCATCAGCTTCCCGGTGACGGTAAGTCCGTTGAGAGCCAGGCTGCCGGCCCAAAGCAAATTGGCACGTGCTTCATAATTTTCAGGTTCAGAAAGCGCTATTGGTCCATATTTGATGCAGGTTTTAAGGATGGATTCAGCGATGGAGTCCTGAACAAAAGTACCTTCACCGGGGGCAAAGTAATTCTCGAAAATATGGCTCATAATATCCACTGTTCCGGCAGCGGTATGATATCTGTTCACGGAAAAGGTATAAACCGGATCCAGCACAGAAAATTTTGGTCGCAACAAATCACTGCCCATTCCTCTTTTCTCCTGCGTCTCTTCGTTGGTAATAACAGCATTACCATTCATTTCCGATCCCGTGGCTGCGAGAGTCAAAACAGTGCCAAGTGGCAATGGATTTTCGACTTTTGCTTTCTGCATACAAAAATCCCAGGGATCACCTTCGTAGGGAACTCCGGCAGCAATGGCTTTGGATGCATCAATGACACTGCCTCCGCCAATGGCCAGTATAAAATCAATTTTATGCTCGCGACAAAGACGAATGCCTTCCCGTACTGAAGAAATCCGGGGATTTGGCTTAATGCCTCCCAGTTCTACAAAAAACAGATCATTATCGTTCAACTGTTTAATTACCTGATCATACAAACTATTTTTTTTGACCGAACCACCACCATAAGTAAGAAGAATCCGGGAACCATGATTTTTAATCTCTTTTCCTGCTTCGTTGACTTTGTTCCTTCCAAACAAAATTTTTGTAGGAACGTAGAAATTGAAATTTTTCATATTAAATACATTTTGATATTAAAACAACGAAAGGCGCTCTCTGTTGAAAGCACCTTTGTATTTTATACAATAGATCGTTAGATTTTTAGATGCTGGACGGATTGCATTACACTGAAAACCAACTGCTTAGTATTATGAGCGAATTAAATTTAAACAATTGACTGACAATCTATTACAAAAGTTTAACGGACTATTGTTTTATATTCATCCTCCTTAAAATCAGGTTTTCATTCCTCCACAAACACTTATTACCTGACCCGTAACATACGATGAAAGGTCAGATGCCAGATACAAACAAGTATTAGCCACATCTTCCGGGCTTCCTCCACGACGAAGAGGAATCTGACTTTCCCATTCTTTTTTCACATCTTCAGGTAAAACACCGGTCATTTCGGTGATAATAAATCCGGGTGCAACAGCATTACTGCGAATTCCACGCATACCCAGTTCCTGTGCCACCGATTTGGTAAACCCGATAATTCCGGCTTTGGATGCTGAATAATTAGCCTGATTTTTATTTCCTGATACACCAACTACCGAACTCATATTAATGATACTTCCTTCTGCTTGTTTCCACATGACAGGTTGTACCGCTTTGGTGAAATTAAAAACAGATTTCAGGTTGACAGCAATCACTGCATCCCACTGGTCTTCAGTCATTCTCTTCAGAGCACCGTCTTTGGTAATCCCTGCATTGTTTACAAGGATATCTATTTGTCCGAATTCATCGGCAATTTCTTTCACAACCCTTTGTGTATCTTCATAACTGGCAGCATTGGAAGCATAACCTTTGGCTTTAACTCCCAGATCAGTAATTTCTTTTTCAGTTGCTTTTGCAGCATCATTATATTCCAGATCTGTAAAAGCAATGTTACA
>JBEPWN010000373.1:0-3390 GCA_041642395.1 Marinilabilia sp.
GTTTCCGCCTCCTACTTCGCGCAAGGTTATCAGAACATCCCCTTCCCTTTCATCAGCAGAAAATTCTTTACCGGCTACCCCACTTTTGCCCAGTGACAAGTCAAAGGCACGCGTTCCCCATCCCTGCTTATTTTTGAGACGTGCCCAAAAAGCAGTCTGCTGAAGCACACGTGTTGGTATAATATTTCGAGTGTCTTTTGGCTCTATATCTACATTCATGGCAATAAATTTTGGCATGGCCAATCCGGTATCTGTAATTCATTTTAAAATTAAACGTATAACATCCTTACATGGTTCATGAAAACACATCGCAACAACCTCATCTCATGAATAGAAGAATCAAAACATGCCCGGATTCCGGGCACAAAGGAAATAAAAGCAACAGAGAATTAAAAATTAGTCTTTCCAGAAATCAAGAGTAAATAATACGAAAACAGTTGTGAGTTCCAATCGACCAAGAATCATCAAAAAAGAAAGAAAAAATTTCCCGCCTTCGGGTATCATGAAAAAATTACCGGTAGGTCCAACCTCGCCGAATGCCGGGCCGATGGCTCCCATGGATGAAAGAACCGAAGCCATGGATGTTACAGCATCCACATTCATGAAGATCATTATTATAGTCCCCACAAGAGCCGTGATAAAGTAGAGTATGATAAAAGCAAGAATATTACTTACATTTTCATCTTCCACCAGCTTCCCGTTAACCCGCAATAAAATTACCGAATTGGGATGCAATTGCCGGCGTATATTGACATAAAAACTCTTGAATGCAACGACCAGTCTGATGACTTTTATGCCACCGCCGGTACTCCCGACACTGGCCCCAACGAAAAATAAAAGAAAAATAATTATCCAGCCTTTTGCAGGCCATAACAAATAATCATCGGTAATGTATCCAGTTGAAGTAATGATGGATACGATCTGAAAAAAAGCTTTACGGAAGGCCTCTTCAATTCCCAGCTGCATATCTCTCATTAACACAACTGTAATTATAATACCAGCGATGGCAATTACTGACAAATAAGTCTTTAATTCATCATTTCGGATAAGCTTTTTGAATTTCCCTTTAAGGGTATAATAATGCAATGTAAAATTAATGCCGGCAAGCAACATAAATCCAAGTATGACATATTGAATATAAGGTGAGTACCCGGCAATACTATCGTTTTTGGGAGAAAATCCACCTGTGGCAATTGTCCCGAAACTGTGACATAAAGCATCAAAAAAATCCATTTTTCCAAGCATCAAAAACAAAACCTGAATGAAAGTCAACCCTACGTAAATGCCCCACAATCTTTTGGCTGTATTGGCTGTACGAGGTGTTAGCTTTTCATAGGAGATGCCGGTAGTCTCTGACTTAAAAAGATTGTAACCACCTACCCGCAACATGGGCAGAATGGCAACAACCAACACAATTATACCCATGCCACCAATCCAATGAGTAAGGCTACGCCAATAGAGAATACTCCTTGGAAGTATTTCAATATCGGTGAGAATCGTTGCTCCGGTTGTAGTTAAACCTGATACCGACTCAAAAAATGCATTTTCAAAACCCTGGATCGATTGAGTAAAAAGATAAGGCAACGTGCTAAAGGCAGATATGACTACCCACGCAAAAGTCACTGTAAGATAACTTTCTCTAAGTCCCAGACTGGGCTTCAAATTTATGGACGACCCCAGATACAAACCCGTACCGCTAAGCAAGGTTATCAGGCAGGCATAAAAATGCCCCCAAAAAGTAGATTCATTATATATACCAACCCATATAAAGTTGGTACACATGAAAAGTCCAAGGATCATAAGAACCCGCCCCAGGATGTTCAGTACAAAACGAATGTTCATGCACGGTAATTTTTAGCGCGGCAAAGATAATTTATTATCCAATGCTTTAGCACAATAGATCGTTAAAAAAAACTTAAACGCAGAGTAATCCTTCGCTGAAGCTACGGATTCTGAGAGACAAAAAGACGCAAAGTTTTTATTTTGAAAGAGTTGCAGTTATTTATTGTTGTTTTTCAAACCATTTATTATCAGATGCTTGCAAAAGTTTAACAGAGTATTGTTGACAAGCAGAAAATAAAAAATTAATAATAACACACACTGTCGTCCGGGGAAATTGGAAAGCAAAGATTTAGATTGCTTTGTTTCGCTGTATTAAAATTCAAAAACCGCAACAACCGGACGATGATCCGAAATATAATTTTCATAGTTATCAAAGCATGCATCAGGTCTGATGGTCATCGAGGTATCAAAGTATTCAAACCATTCATCGGAGATCAGGATGTGATCGATATGACTTGGCCTCCCGGGATAAGACCATTGTTCTTTGTTGCCTTCAGCAATTTCCATATCCACAAACCGGTATGCATCCGGATCGTCTGTAAAATTCGAGAATACATCATCTATGGCCTTCTCTTCAGCAAGTTCATCGTTGTAATCCCCCATGACGATCACAAAATCCTCGGAATGGTGAGTATCCAGATAATCCTTCAGCATATTGGATGCTACACGCCTACGCCCTACCGATTCATCATCGCCCTTCGCTTTCAGATGCAGATTAACAAGCATTGTCTCGATCCCGCTTTTTCTGTGTTTCACCATAATCAAAAACGGAGCACGGGGAAAATAATAATTCTCGCCGGCAAATAACACTCTGCTTTCTTCTTGTAAAATCTCCACTTCAGTCATTTTGATCAGATAGCCCAATGACATATTGCCCGACTGTTCGGTGGTAAACAGATATTCCCAACCATCCATTTGGTTGGCCAATTCTTTTAATGCTCCTTCACTGGATATTTCCTGAACTGCTATAACATCAGCATTTAAGAGCAAAAGAAACTTAGCAGTATGCATAATGGTGTTATTTTCTTTGGGGAATTCCTGAATATTGAAAGTTACCACTTCAAAATCCTCATCCGACTCAAAAGACATCACGCAACCAGAAAAAGGATTTGCTGTTTTGGTTGTTTCCGATATGTTATCGCACCCGCAAGCAATAAAAACCACGGTTAATATCACTAAAAAATACTGTTTAATCATCATTCCGTTTTTAATAAAACCATCTGATTGGGTAATGCAATTTTGCTATACGAGAAATGGGGGTTAAAAGTTTTGGAAGGGGATGAAAAAGGCGAGAAGGAAATTAGGCTAGTAGGCCATTAGGCTAGTAGGCAAGTAGGTGATTAGGCAAGTAGAATAAACAAGAAACTCGAAACAAGAAACTCAAAACACTGTGAAAATCCATGTAACTTTTTTTTTATCACCAGAGCAATCCGCAACCCGAAACTCTCACCATTTTCACATGTTACATTCATCAGTATTCGTTACTCTGTTTTGCATTAAATTACAAAACCCTCTAAATTTATATACAACTCAAGATTTGCGTAAAGA
>JBEPWN010000374.1:0-3387 GCA_041642395.1 Marinilabilia sp.
AAAATCATCCGAATGAGCATATCCTTCATGTTCATCAATACAATTACATTCAGACTTTACCTCGTTTGAAGGTAAAAAAACAGCTTGTTTCAGTACACAATCATCAGAACTGCCATGCTCATCATGCTGATGTCCGGGATCGCTATGATCGTGTTCAGTGCAATCGGACGTATGATGAGAATCAGCAAAACAAACCTCATCCTGGTGGTAATGATGCGGAACAACAGCATGGGCCAATAAAACGATATTGGCCATCAATATAAATATCAGGGCTGTTTTCCTTTTGATCATATCTTCAATACAATAGACTGTTAGTCCCGACCCTTCGGGATTAGACTTTAGATGTAAGATAGATTGCATCAGATAAAAAACAATCTCTTAACTTACTAGGTATTCTAAACTTAACCGGCAATCCATTACTTAATATTTTAACGGAATGCGCAACACAAAATACGGGGCTAAAATAATACTATTTTTTGAAATGACGGCATAAAGCTCACAATCTTCCCGCAGCCTGAACGGCTCCTATGTTTATAGGGAATATTCCAAAGCAAAAACTCGACTCCGAAGATGATCGTACCTATGAGAAGAAGCTTTCTTAAAATATACGACCACCTTCGGGGTCGGTTTTAATGTTGTCTCTTGGGTTTCTATAAACATGCGACCGCCTTCGGGGTCGGTATCAAATCAATCTTTCGGATTGGGAAATAATTTAGTATCTTGATTAAAGTGGTTAATCATGTGAATGAAGAATGGTTTTTAAATCAGCAGCAGAGAACTGATATTCAATAGACGGTTAAATTTTTAGATATAAGATTCAAGATAAATAATATGATAGTGATAAAATACTTATTGGCACAAACAATCAGCAAGCCTTAAACAATTAAACATGAGATCATTTCAAAATATTATCGGACAATTGGATATTGATACTACTCAAAAATAAACGACTATGGATTTTAATAAAATTGGATGGGTTGGATTGGGCGCCATGGGCTCCCGCATGGTTCAGAATCTCATTGATGCAGGATATGATGTAACCGTTTACAACAGAACCAAGTCAAAAGAGGAACCATTTAAAGAGGCCGGAGTTAAAACGGCATCATTGCTTTCACACCTGATCGAAACGACCGATATCGTATTTGTTATGGTTTCGGACGATGATGCTGTACGTGATGTTTTTACCATGAAACACGGGCTGATGGATGCAATGGCCACAGGCAAGATTCTCATCAATATGAGTACGGTTTCGCCTGAGGTAAGCATGGAAATGGCGGAATTATGCACTGCAGGCATGAAAAAATACATTGATGCCCCTGTTTCGGGGAGTTTGATACAAGCTGCGGATGGTTCTCTTGTAATAATGGCCGGAGGAAAGAAAGCACTTGTGGATGCAGTAAAGCCTGTTTTGGAACAACTGGGCAAAGCTGTATTTCATGTGGGCGAGGTTGGAGCCGGTAACAAAGCCAAACTGGCTGTAAATTTATTCCTTGCCATTACCACACAGGGATTTGCCGAAATGGTGCTTTTTGCTGAAAAACTGGGTATAAAAAGAGAAGACATACTTGGGATTATCAACAGCGGCGGACTGAGCAGCCCTTATACCAGGGTGAAAAGCAAGGCCACTCTCGACAGTCATTTTCCCCCAGCATTTGTTCTTAAGCACATGGCCAAGGATTTGCGACTGGCTCATGACAAAGACCTTAATACCTCGCTGGGAACAGCTGCTTATCAAACGTTTCAGCAGGCTTCCAAAGAATATGGTGAAGAAGATGTTATGGCTGTAATACGCTACATTGCAAGAAAAGTGTAGTAGAAAAACTATTCACAATGAAACGTTACTCCCGAGCATCCGGGATTCAATGTTAAATGGATTGTGTTATGCTGATAAATAAGCCTTTAACTCTTTCCGAATATCAATTGTTTATATCATAAAAAAAATGTTATGAAAAAGATTTTATTTATTCTAATTCCTGCCTTCCTCCTTTTGATGGCAGGTTGCAAGAGCAGCCCCGATAAAAAGTCAGACAATGGGGAAAATAAAATGATCAGTGAAGATTATCAGTCTCAATTGCTGATAGAGCTGCCGGATGAATATAACACTCCTGACGGCTTGTCGCTGGCACCCAACGGAGATCTTATATTGTCTGTTCCCAACTTTAACAATCAGCATTTGCTGGAGCGGGGGATGATTGAAGAAGCGGTGCCTCCATTTATGGCAAGCATTGATCCGGACAATAACATTGAACACTGGTATGATTTTAAGGAAGAAGATCTTCATCCCGAAACCGGTACAATGGGCCCAATGGGAAGTGCTTTTGGTCCCGATGGCAACCTTTATGTGGCCGATATGCATGTATTCTTCAGTGATGAGCATAAATCAAGACTCATCCGCATTAATGTTGAAAACGGCAAAGCAGTAGATATGGATGTGGTGGCTACCGGATTCATTGCTTCCAATGGGGTGACCTGGCGTGACAACACACTTTTTGTCACCGAATCGGTACTCGGAGAGCACGAAGATTCCCTGGTAAGCGGGGTGTATGCTTTCTCACTGGAGGAACTCTCTGATGGCAAACCCATAGAACTGGTTCCGTTTGAAAATGGGCGTTTCGATGATCATCTCGTGGTTTCTTTTTCCTCCGGGAATCACATGGGCTTTGGGGCTGATGGAATTACCTTCGATGATGATGGAGTTATGTATACCACGGTTATCGAAAAAGGTGAAATTTACAAATCGGTGGTTGATGATAACAACAATGCCGTCACCAAAGACCTTTTTGCTAAAGACGAAAATATGAAAGGCCCCGATGGACTAATTTATGATTCAGAAAGAGAGCATCTTTATGTTGCCGATTTTCTGAACAACGCCGTGCATGCCATCGATATGGAAGGAAATGTGACCACGCTTCACAAAAATGGTGATGTCACCGGAGCAAACGGGGGACTTGATCAACCGGCAGTGGTGACACTCCGGGGCAATGAACTGATTGTGGTCAATATGGACATGGCATGGGCTGCTCCGGATTTTTCAGTGAATAAAGAGGTTGACGGAGAATACAATCTTGCCGTAATCAGGCTTGATGAGTAACCCCGCCCTTTTGCAGTCGCATTACAGTTATACCATGTCGATAGAGAAAAAGCATAAGACATGGGAAAAGGTGAGAGGATTGGATGGTGAGAAGGTAAAAATAAGAAGGTGGGTAAGTTGGAATAAGATGCCTTTTTTACAAATTATTCCATGATGGTAGGTTGCGGTTATGAATTACATGGTTTTTAAAATTTAGCTACTACCCCGAATTATTCCTAAATTTGCAACCGAATTTGTAAAACCATCTGTGTAATGGCTCAGAAACCATCCATTCCAAAAGGAACACGTGACTTTTC
>JBEPWN010000375.1:0-447 GCA_041642395.1 Marinilabilia sp.
GAAGCGACTGAACCCCTTTCATCAACTCGATCTGCGTGTTGACAAAAGCTGGATGTTTCCCAATTTCTCATTGGCAGTGTATATGGATATCCAGAATGTTTATAACAAGCAATATGAACAGCCACCCAAATTACTTCAACAACTTGATGATAGCGGGGATCCTGTGATTGAAAATCCGGAAGCACCGCGCAGCGAACAGAAATATGAACTCCGGGAACTTATTACCACTTCGGGAACTGTATTACCTACAATTGGAATTATTCTTGAATTTTAAATTTACAGTATTTATATTGTGTTGTCAATCAGCTACTTCTAACTTGCAATGGCTGTAGTTGAAAGTAGCGTGTATATCAATAGAGATTGCTTCGGGCATAGCCCTCGCAATGACAGACCCTTCGCGGAACAAGGAAGAGGATGGAAGAGGTCAGAGCGGCAATGCCGCTCTGA
>JBEPWN010000375.1:457-3385 GCA_041642395.1 Marinilabilia sp.
CCTCTTCCATCCTATTCCTTATAAAAAGTGAGAGGGTGTCATTGCGATCCCGATGAGGGACGATATCGGGAGAAGCAATCTTTTAATACAGGGGTAGATCGTTTTCTTTTCTACCAATGAAGAAATTTTGAAACAAAGGAATTATCAACGCAAAAATAAACTACAGCCCTTATAATTTCTAACTTTTCCAGCTTCTAACTTCTAATCCTGATCTATTTAATTCACTGATTAAACTTAAGAGTAATAACCACTATTTCCGGCCGGTTGCCCGTTCGTACGGGAGGACCCCAGGTTCCAAATCCTGTACTTACCCAGAAATGAGTATTGCCTTTTTGTTTGTAACCCCGGCTCACTTCATAAATTTTGTTGGTGATGTATCCAAAGGGCCACATTTGTCCGTGATGTGTATGTCCCGAAATCTGCAGGTCAACACCTGTGTTGGCGACTGAATCAAGATTGTAAGGCTGGTGGTCGAGAAGAATAGCCGGACGTGAGGTGTTTACATTGTCCAGGAGTTCATCAATACCCTTGCGTTTTCTTTTCTGACCGAAATTGGCATGCAGGTCTTCCCGCCCGATTACATAAAAGGCATCATTGATCAGAATGCTTGTGTCGCGAAGTACTTTTATGTCGTGTTCTTCCAGATACCTGATGGACCGTTCACCGCCCCCAATGTATTCATGGTTTCCGGTACAGGCATATATCCCCAGCGGTGCTTTTAGTTTGCATAGTGAGTCCCCCAGATTTTGACGGATAACGGGGCCCACATCTTCATCAAGAACATCGCCGGCCAGCAGGATGATATCAGGGTTTAAGCCATTAAGGGTATTTACCAGACTGGCTGTTTTCCGTGGCCCGATAATCGTTCCCAGATGAATGTCACTCACTGCTGCGATCCGAAGTTCCTTCATGCCATTGGCCTGTTTGGGAATATCGAGTGTCAGATTTACTTTTCGTGGATACCAGGCATTTATGTGTCCGGCGGTTATCACGATAGCAGTCAGTGAGGCCACTATTATGCCGACAGTAAATTTGAATCTGACATAGTCTGTGCCTGCTATTTTCCGGATGAAAGGTACAGCCAGATCTGCCAGTCGTGCCAAATCAATCAGCAATACCTGTAAGGTGGCATAAAGCATTACGGCAAACCAAAATGCACCCAGCCAATGAAGGGAGACGGTCAGCGGATTATACATGCTTTTTTCCAGTGCGCGTGCCGTAATGTACGAAAAGGTGGCGACCACCATAAATACAATAAACCAGGGCCTGATTTTAGGATAAGCCTCAAGGGCTTGATATCCGCGGACGGTGAGATATGAATTGACCAGTATCTGGACACTAAGTACGATTATTAAAAACATGATGTATTGACTTTTTTCCATTGGAAAGGTTTAATTTGTGCTAGGCTGTAAAGTTGGTCATGGTTTTTATTACAATAGTCTGTTAAACTTCTGTAATAGAATATCAGGTTATTTTTTTCTTAATCACAGAGCATCAATTTTAACGATTCGACTTAAATCTTAAAACACTGGTGTCCGGTAAAAATTTTTAGATTGCTTCATTGGTAGCAAAGCGAAGCAATATTTTTTCAAGAAATAAGTTTCTCCGGACAATAGTGATCTTAAAATATATCGATTTATTGATGTCAAATATTGATCAGTAATTGCATGATCTTTCTGAACAAGATTGGCGGTGTAATTTTGTAAAAGATCAGAAATACTTTTGCTTGAAATCCAGCAGGGTATCTCAACCTGGATCCTCTTGCCCGGGCCGCTTTATAAATGGTTTTTGCAACAGCAGAAGGCTGTGAAGCATATTTGAAAGTTGCATTGTAGAAATGAGAGGTTTTCTGAGAAATGGCGATATATCGTTCGTCATCCGGTGGAATAATTTCGTCTTTGGACCGTTCGTTAAATTCGCTTCGGACCGGGCCTGGCTCAATCAGGCGAACTTTGATGTTAAATGGATTCACTTCGTAATAGAGACTTTCTGTAAAACCTTCCACTGCATATTTACTGGCATTGTAAAGAGAATAAAGTGGCAGTCCCATACGCCCGCCAATGGATGATATATTGATAATGGTGCCTTTACCCCGCCTGCGCATAAGGGGGAGTATGCTGCGGACCACTCTGATTACTCCCAGGAAGTTGGTGTCTATTTGCCGGATGATCTGGTCATCATTTGCTCCTTCAACAATGCCGAGGGCCCCATATCCCGCATTATTAACCACCACATCTATCCCGCCCATGTCATCCCAGGCTTTTGCAATAGCCTGTTCTACGTTGTGAGGTTGAGTAACGTCAAGGACATATGTTGCAACGCCGGGAATATTAATAAGATCGCCGGCTCTGGAAACATTCCTCATGGTAGCGGCTACTTTCCATCCGCGGCTGGCAAAATGGCGAACTGTTTCGTGACCGATCCCGGAGGATGCCCCGGTTATTAATATGTTTTTTGTTTTCATTGAATGCCTGATCTGTTAAAATAAATGAGTCCTAAATATATATAAACTCATCCGGAAAGAAATGTTAATTTTGACGATTGAAAAGATTGAGGTTTTATTTTAGATTTCTCTTCAATATATAACCGCAAATTATCGGTATTCCCCGTCATTGAGAATGAAATGACCCACTCTATGACATTACCCTGTCATCAGTGGTGAAGTATGCGATTTTCCAAATGTAACTTTTTGGCATACTTAATCAAACAATAGATGCCTTAAAGTGTTTTGGTATTTTCTTACCATGGCTAATGGTTTGGCATAGATTAAGACAATAATTTTGATTTAATGAGAAAAAGGCCGGTTAAAGTTTTGTAACAGATTGTCGGTAATTGTTTAAATTTAAAACACTCAAAATGTTAAGAGATGTTTTTCAATATGATATAATCCATCTAACGATCTAATGATGAGATATAAATTTTTTTTAT
>JBEPWN010000376.1:0-3384 GCA_041642395.1 Marinilabilia sp.
GCCAAAGCCGTAAAGGCGCCCATCCGCATCAATTTTTTATCCTTCTTAACCTTTAACTGGGCTTCATTCATATTTTCGATCAGCTCAACTTCGTGAGGGTTTTCTTCTTTAGGAATCAAACGGTCAATAAGGGCTATAAAAAAGATTCCACCAAAAAAAGATATTACAGTGAGCCATGTGCCGGACTCATGTCCCAACTCCCGGGCAAGGGATTCCTGGGCTTTCACAAATATCTCTACAAATGAGACATAAATCATAACCCCGGCAGAGAACCCAAGACTGATCGATAAAAATCGTGTATTGGTACGTTTGGCAAAAAAAGCCATGGCACTTCCAATACCAGTGGATAAACCGGCAAATAAGGTCAACCCGAATGCAAATAACAAATTATTCCATTCCATGTAATTAGTCGATTAAAAAGTTATACCTAAGTTGAGCGATACGAGCTCAACGAAGTGTCGCTTTACTTAGAGTTAACCCCGACAATAGAAAATGTTGGCTTTCACCAATCTTCTTTGTGAAGGCCTTACATTTTCTAAATTCCTGATCAAAATCGGGACAGGCCGTTGAGCGGAATCGCTCAATTTGGGTTATATTTTGATAGCGACACAAATCATGAGAAGTATCGCTGAATTTGGATTATATTCGTTGTACCTCTGTTTTTTCCACACAAAAAATATACGTCGCCAATTGGCGGCTGATCACAAAAGTATTATTTTCTTCAGACTCTAATTCCATGCTGCCATCAAAAGAAAATTTTTTTTTCAGTACAAAATTAGTCCCCGGCTTTAATTTATAGTGTTTATACATTTCAGCAGAATTGTGATCATGATACTTAAGTTTCCTGATAATATAAGTTTTTCCCGCCACGGCATCTGCAAGCATAATGCTCCCGGCTTCGGAAGGGACTTCCCCTTTTTCTCCAGGAATAGGATCGCCATGAGGATCAAAATCGGGCTTCCCAAGAAAGTGGTAAATTTGTTCGATAAGGAACTCAGAAGTATTGTGTTCCAACTTTTCAGCCTCTTCATGTACCTTCAGCAAATCCAGATGAAGCACTTCAAAAAGAAACAGTTCCCACAGCCGGTGTTTTCTAACTATTGAAAGAGCGATTCTGCGTCCTTTATCCGATAACACCAGCGACCGGTAGGGCCTGTAATCCAACAATCCTTCCTGCCCCAACTTACGGGCCATGTCGGTAACTGCTGCAGCTGAAATATTCAGACGATTTGCCAACAAACTGCTGGGCACAGAAACTTCTCCTTCCTGATTCAACAGATATATATATTTTAAGAAATCATCGGTGGAAACAGACATATTAATACATCCTTTAATATTAAATTAAGCGCGCTTAAATAAAACAACAAGCTGTATTTATTTTTGTTCTAAAAAATTTAACAAACCATTAATGTATGATTTTTGTTATACTAATTGAAAATTGCCAATTTTACAAAGATTACAAACACAAAAAAAACCGATATGAAATTAAAAACATTTTCAACACTATTTTTTCTCTCCATTTTGTTTGGAGCTACAGCACAGGATGAAGACAAAACAAACCTAAAAGAGATATTTGTCAATGAATCAAAGCATGAAGTCACAGCCATTGCAGACCAGACTGCCCAGGTTGGTCAACAACCGAAAAACATAATTCTGATGATTGCTGATGGCCTGGGAACGACTCAGCTTACAGCAGCTTTCACGGCAAATGCTGGCAATTTGTACATGACTAACATGCCATATTCTGGTTATGTCACCACTCAAAGTGCCGATAATTACAATACCGACTCGGCAGCTGCCGGAACGGCTTTTGCAACTGGAGAACGCACTAACAATGGTGCCATCAGTGTGGATACAAATATGAATCCTTTAACTACCATTCTTGAGATTGCTGAAAAAAACGGCAAAGCAACAGGACTGGTTTCTTCTTCGGCAATTACACACGCAACTCCTGCCGCTTTTATTGCGCACAATGAATCTCGAAATAATTACGAAGAAATTGCTGCCGATTTTCTGGATACCGATATTGATATTTTTATTGGCGGCGGTCGGAAGTTTTTTGAAAGTCGCGTGGATGAACGAAATCTATTAAATGAGCTTCAGAGTAAAAACTATAAAATATTCGAATCCATTGAAGAAGCGTCAGATATTAAAACAGCCCCAATGGCAATCCTTACGGCATGGGAACATAATCCTGTGTGGCCCGAGCGAGGAGAACTCATGCCAGAAGGCACAGAAAAAGCCATTAATGTACTCAGTCAGGACGACAACGGTTATTTTCTGATGGTGGAAGGATCCCAAATTGACTGGGGCGGCCATGATAACAACACGGCTTACATTGTTCAGGAGACTCTTGACTTTGACCGCGCAGTAGGCAAAGCACTGGAATTTGCAGCCAGGGACGGCGAAACGCTGGTGATTGTTACTTCGGACCACGAAACCGGTGGCATGTCACTGGAAAACGGAAATTTTGAAGAAGGAAAAATTAAAGCCAAATATACTTCAGGTGGTCATACAGGGGTTATGGTCCCTTTATTTGCCTATGGCCCCGGGGCTGAATATTTCACAGGCGTAAAGAAAAACACAGATGTTTTTCACCTGATGCATGAATTATTCGGATTTTAATAAAAATATTGATTATCGAGGGCAACAACCCGCATTGTTGCCCTTGATATTTACATACAATGTAACTCAACTCTAAAAGTACATCTTTCATTTTTTTCTTTCAATTTCTTTGAGAAAGCCATCGCAACTCTGCAGGGACCACATCTCAACAATATCATCAGTCAACTATAACTTGCATCTATACTATATAATCATAATTGATTTGACTCTTTATTTTCACTGATGTAAATTTGTTTTATATTTTAAAGGAAAAATTATTCAAAAATCATAAAAATTCAGAAAGATGGAAACACCAGAACAAAAAGAATTTTATCCAATGCCACGCATCGGAGACCAGGCACCTGATTTTACCGCGAATACGACAAAAGGACAAATCAAATTTTCGGATTATGCCAAAGACAAGTGGATTGTTCTTTTCTCCCACCCTGCCGATTTTACTCCGGTATGTACCACCGAGATGAGTGGTTTTGCAACACGCAAAGGCGAATTTGACGAATTGAACACCGAATTGGTAGGACTGAGTATAGACAGCATCCATGCCCACCTGGGATGGGTTGCCAATGTAAAAGAAAAAACAGGAGTCTATTTCGACTTCCCGATCATTGCCGACCTTGATATGTCTGTTTCAAAAAAATACGGCATGTTACAGCCCAACGAAGCAGAAACTGCTGCTGTTCGCGCAGTATTTTTCATTGATCCGTCGAAGAAAATTCGCCTTATTATGTATTATCCTCTCAATGTAGGTCGTAATATGGACGA
>JBEPWN010000377.1:0-3375 GCA_041642395.1 Marinilabilia sp.
TCCGCTGTATCATATAAAGACAAAGAATCTGATGGTTCTGTCTGCCGTTCTGGTACTTCAAATTCCAATGATCTATCATTTGATACAATCGCTTCTTGATCCTCAATATGTATACGATCAAAGTTTTGGATCTCAATACTGGGGAGAAGCCAATGATAAGCATTTTTCAGCAGGCCCCTGACCATCCTTTAATCCTTTCTCCATCCCACCATTTCTCACCCAGTGCTCTATGCTCCATTCTTTTCCTCCTACTGACCTACTGACCTACTGACCTATCTGCCTACACCATGCCTGCTCACCATCTCACCATTCAACCCTTCTACCCTCCCCGCACAATCTTCTCCATCACCAAATTAGTTCTGGCAGCAGATTCACCGGTGCTCACACCTTCAGCTTCTCCCCTGATGGCATCCACCACATTACTGATCAGGTTATATTGAATATTTTCGGGATTGATATAAGGAAATTCCAGAAAATCACGGTCTTTAAAGAGCAGTACAGGTTCGTGCCCGTAAGTTGAAAATTCAATTCTTCCCTCAGTGCCAATAATTTCGATCACATCGCGCGAAGAAGCCTCATCGGCGACAAAACTCCAGGTCCCGCTGCCGAGCACACCATTATCAAATTCCATCGCAGCCACCAAAGTATCTTCCGCTTTATAGTATCCACCAAAATTTTTGGATGTACCCCAGACCTTCCGGATGGGCCCAAAAAGAAAATCCAGAAAATCGAGCTGATGGGAAGCCAGATCGTAAAAAACACCTCCCCCTGCGATATCGGGCTGTACCCTCCATGCCGGATTTTTCTTATCGGTTTCAGCCGGAAGAGGCGGTCGTACCAGCATAATATTCACCACAAGGGGTTTTCCAATGGTTCCGTCATCCAAAAGTGTTTTCACTGTTTGAAACCCGGGTAAAGTGCGCCGGTAATAGGCTACAAAAAGAGGCACCCCGGTTTTCATGCTGACAGTATTCATTTCCTGGCATTGCTGATAAGTTGCAGCCATTGGTTTTTCCACGTAAACAGGTTTTCCCGCATTCATGGCTTTGATGGCATACAATGAGTGACTCGATGGCGGAGTGGCCACATAAACAGCATTAACATCATCATCAGCGATCAGGGCATCGGCATTGCTATACCATTTGGGCACATTGTGCCGGTGTGCATAATCTTTGGCCAATTCAGCATCACGCCGCATCACTGCAACCAGGCGTGAGTTATCCACCTTATTGAAAGCCGGACCACTTTTATATTCGGTTACATTTCCACATCCTATGATGCCCCAATTAATTGTATTATTCATAAAAAAGCAGTATTTCTTTTAATTTGAATCACTCTGTTCTTCACAAAAGAAAGAAAACCGTTGATTTGTTCATTCAATAGATTGTTAGATTTTTAGATGTTGGAGGATGAATTAATTGTACCATATTAAAAAACAGCATATTAATACAATAAACCGTCAGTCCGGACCCTTCGGGATTAGATAAGAGAATTTAGATGGCTAGTGTCGTGTCAAATGTAACTAATCAGGCCAAGACTCGTTCTTTTGTGTTTTTGCTTCATAAAAGAAAGACTCACGTAGCTATGGCGATGCTTACTTTCTTATATTTCGCAAAAACTAAAAAATAACTTCGCCTTAGCCGAGGTCCAACACTTGACTGGACACTCGTATAACACTGACAACCTGGGTGTTGACATAGAAATTATTTAAGGTTTGAGCAGTTAGATATCAAGTAATTACAAAAGTTTAAAGCTGTAGTTTACAGTAGTGTGTATATCATTAAAGATTGCTTCGGGCATAGCCCTCGCAATGACAGTCCCTTCGCGCAACGAGGTGAGGTTGGAAGAGGGCAGAGCGGCAATGCCGCTCTGCCCTCTTCCAACCGCTTCCATATAAAAAGTGAGAAGGTGTCATTGCGATCCCGATGAGGGACGAATTCGGGAGAAGCAATCTTTAAATACAGGGGTAGATCGTTTTCTTTTCTACCAATGAAGAAATTTTAAACACAGTAATTATCAACCCAAATTTAAACTATATCCAAGCTTAAAAGACTATTGTTAACACCTTGAGTGATTTAAATTTAAACAATTAACTGGCAATCTATTACAAAAGCTTAACAGACCATTGTTCATTATTATTTTTAAAAAATAATTCACCAGAGGTCACCGAATCAAGATAAAATTTTACATTCACAAAAAATAAAGATTGTAAATTTGCAGCATGTTATCAAAGATTATTGAAAAAGCCAAAATGCCATTGATCCAGAAATCAACTGAAAGCAGAGGCATATATTATGATATTATTGGTGACGTTCACGGCAATGCAGGTGAGCTTATTAGGCTGTTAAAACAGATGGAATACTCCGAAAATGAAGGAATATGGGGTCATAAGCATCGAAAAGCCATCTTTGTGGGTGATTTTACCTGCCGCGGCCCTCAGACACGGGGCAGCCTCAATATAGTACGAGCGATGGTGGAGAACGATACCGCTTATGCCATTCTTGGAAATCACGAAATGAATGTGATAGGACATTTTACCAAAGATAAAGAAGGAATACCCTTTAAATTGGCTACCGGGTCCAATAAAAAAATCATGGATCGCATCAAAGAGGAATACATCTATGAAAAAAGCCAACTGAAAGATGACATAAAATGGTTGAGAAGACTCCCTTTTTTCCTCGAATTTGATAACATTCGTATCACACATGCATACTGGTCGTCCGATAATAAAAAACTCATTGAAGAAAGCATTTCTGAAAAAAAACTGACAAAAAAATTACTACGCATTATTTTCACCCCAGGCACACCTTTATCCGAAGCTGTTCGACAAACTACCAGAGGAATTGAGGTGAATCTCCCCCACGATCTGATCATCAAAGATAACCGCAACATCCGCCGCACCAATTTTCGCATCAACTGGTGGGAAGATCCAAAGGGAAAGACCTTTAAGCAGATCAGTTACGGCAATAAATTTATTCTGCCCGATTATACCATACCACCCGAAATTCTATTTCCTTTTCAAGTCTATCCTTCCGGGGCTCCATTGGTATTTATTGGCCATTATTGCATGGCCCCTGCCCGCCTGATTCCTGTACCCAATGTTTGCTGTGTGGACAGCTGCGTGGCAAATGACGGCCATCTGGCCGCCTACCGGTGGAATGGAGAGTTAACTGGCAAGGTTGAACATCTTGTTTTTCAGAAGAAGATATAAGGTTGGTAGGTGGTTAGGTCGTTAGGTTAGTAGGTTGGTAGGTTAGTAGGTTGGTAGGTTAGTAGGTTGGTAGGTTAGTAGGAGGAAAAGCATGGAACACTGGGTGAAATGGTGGAAGGGTGAAAGGGCATGGAGCATGGGGCATGGAGGTGAGATGGAAGAAG